>JAWWBV010000315.1:0-3860 GCA_033720795.1 Halomonas sp.
GGCCTGGGGCCATCGCGCCTTCGCGCGCCGGGTCGCCTACCTGCCCCAGCACCTGCCCGCCGCCGACCACCTCACCGGCCGCGAGCTGGTGGGCTTCGGCCGCTACCCCTGGCGCGGCCTGCTGGGCCGCCACGGCCGCGACGACGAGGCGGCCATCGACCGCGCCCTGGCCCTGACCCATACCGAGTCCTTCGCCGACCGCCAGGTGGACACCCTCTCCGGCGGCGAGCGCCAGCGGGTCTGGCTGGCCATGCTGCTCGCCCAGGGCAGCCGCTTCCTGCTCCTCGACGAGCCCCTGGCGGCGCTGGACGTCGCCCACCAGGTGGAAGTGCTGGCGCTGACCCGCCGGCTGTGCCGGGAGCTCGACCTCGGGGTGATCATCGTGCTCCACGACATCAACATGGCCTCGCGCTACTGCGACCGCCTGGTGGCCCTGCACGGCGGCCGGCTGCTGGCCCAGGGCACGCCCGAGGAGATGATGAACGGCGAGACCCTGAAGGCCATCTACGGCATTCCCATGCACGTCATGGCCCACCCCCGTGGCGGGCACCGCGTCGCCATCGCCCACTAGTCACGCTGCCCCTGACCATGGAGCTCGCCGTGTTTTCCGGATCGCCCCGCCCTCGACGCGCCCCGACATGGCTCGCCGGCCTGGTCGCCGCGCTTTTCGCCGCCGCGGCGCCGGCCGATGCGCCCCGCCTCGCCACCCTCGACTGGACCCTGGCCGAGACGCTGGTCGCGCTCGACGCGCCCCCCGTCGCGGTCGCCCAGGTCGAGGCCTACCACGCCTGGGTGGGCGAGCCGGCCCTGCCGGCCTCGACCCTCGACCTGGGGCTGAGAAGCCAGCCCAACTTGGAACGGCTGGCGAGCCTCGCCCCCGAGCGCATCCTGATCTCGCCGATGTTCGCCAACCTCGCGCCGCGTCTCGAGCGCATCGCCCCGGTATCGTCGCTGCCGCTCTACCGCCCCGAGCGCGACACCTGGACGGAGATGCGCGAGCTGACCCGGTCGCTCGGCGAGCTGGTCGAGCGCCCCGCGGCGGCGACCCGGCTGATCGGTGAGACCGAGGCCCGGCTCGACGCCCTGCGCCGGCGCCTCGGCGACGCCACGCCGCCACTGGTGGTCGTGCAGTTCATGGATTCTCGCCACGTGCGGGTCTTCGGCGACAACGGCCTTTACCAGGCGGTGCTCGACCGCCTCGGCCTCGACAACGCCTGGACCGGCCCCACCAACGCCTGGGGGTTCTCGCTGGTGGGCCTCGAGGCGCTGGCCGGCCTCGACGCCCGGCTGGTGGTGGTGGAGCCCTACCCCGCCGGGGTCCGCGAGCGCCTGGACGACGGCGGCCTCTGGGGTCACTTGGTCGAGGCGAGCCGCGGCGCCCCCCTGGTGCTGCCGCCGGTGTGGAGCTTCGGCGCCCTGCCCTCGGCGGCGCGTTTCGCCGAGCGGCTGGTGAGTGCCCTGGAGGGCGACGATGCCGCCTGACGCCCTCGCCTCGCGCCAGCCCTGGCGCCCCCGGCTGACGCCGACCCGGCTCTGCCTGCCGCTCGCCCTCGGCGTGCTGGCCCTCGCCCTCGACCACCTGCTCGCCGGCCCCGGCCTGGGGGCCGGCCTGGCCGCGCTGCTCGACCCCGCGGCGCCGGGCGAGGCCGCCGCGAGCCTCGTGCTGCACTACGCCTGGTGGCCGCGACTCGCCATGGCGCTGCTCGCCGGCGGCGGCCTGGCGCTCGCCGGGGTGCTGATGCAGCAGGTGCTGCGCAACCCGCTGGCCGCCCCCACCACCCTGGGCGTGGCGAGCGGCGCCAATCTGGCGCTGATGGCCGCCTCGCTGATGGCCCCGGGCCTGCTGGGGCTGGGGCGGGAGTGGGTGGCGCTGGCCGGCGGCGGCCTGGCCATGGCGCTGGTCTTCGCCCTGGCCTGGCGGCGTGGCCTGGCGCCGGTGGTGGTGGTACTCGGCGGGCTGGTGGTCAACCTCTACGTCGGGGCGCTCTCCATGGTGCTGCTGCTCTTCCACCAGGAGGAGCTCAAGGGGCTGCTGATCTGGGGCGCCGGGTCGCTTTACCAGAACGGCTGGCAGGACGTCGCCTTCCTGGCGCCGCGCCTGGCGATCGGCGGCCTGCTCGCCTGGCTGCTGCTGCGTCCCCTGGCGGTCCTCGCCCTCGACGAGGCGGGCGCCCGCAGCCTCGGCGTCTCGCTCAAGCACCTGCGCCTCGCCGGTCTCGGGCTCGCGGTCTTTCTCACCGGCTGCGTGGTCAGCGTGGCGGGGATCGTCGGCTTCATCGGCCTGGCCGCGCCCAATATCGTGCGCCTGGCCGGCGCGCGGCGCCTGGGCGCTCGGCTCGCCTGGTCGACGCTGCTCGGCGCCCTGCTGCTGGCCGCCACCGACCTGGCGCTGCAGCGTGTCTCGGGCCACCTGCCGACCCTGATCCCCACCGGCGCCACCACCGCGGCCCTGGGCGCCCCGCTGCTGCTGTGGCTGATCCCGCGGCTGCGCCTCACCGGCGAGACGCCCCCGCGCGAGGCCCGAGCCCTCGGCCATCGCCATCCGGCCCCGCGGCGGCTGGCCGCCGGACTCGCCATCGCCCTGCTCGGCGTGGGCGCGGTCGCGGTGCTCGCCGGCCAGGGGGCCGACGGCTGGCAGTGGGTGTCGCCCGGCGACTGGGGCGTGCTGCAGTGGCGCGCGCCCCGGGCGCTGGCCGCCGCCGCCTGCGGGGTGATGCTCGCCCTCGCCGGCACCCTGATCCAGCGGCTCACCGCCAACCCCATGGCCAGCCCCGAGGTGCTGGGCATCAGCGGCGGCAGCGCCATCGCCCTGATGGGCGCCATCTTCCTGCTGCCCACCCCCGGCAACCTGGCCCTGGTGGCCGCCGGCACCCTGGGGGCACTGGCCAGCCTGGCCGTGCTGGTGGGCCTCAATCGCGGAAGCGGCTTCCAGCCGGAGCGGCTGCTGCTGACGGGCGTGGCGATCACCGCGCTGTTCGAGGCGATCAAGGGCGTGGTGCTGGCCGGCGGCGACCCGCGCGGCCAGCAGGTGATCGCCTGGCTCTCCGGCTCCACCTACTACGTCGACCCGACCGCCGCGCTGGCGGTGGCCGCCGCGACCCTGCTGCTGGCCCTGGTCGCCGCGCCGCTGGCGCGCTGGCTCGACATCCTGCCGCTGGGCGGCACCACCGCCTCGGCCCTGGGGCTGCCCCTGGCCCGCGCGCGACTGGCACTGCTGCTGATGGTGGCGCTGCTCACCGCCGGGGCCACCCTGGTGGTGGGGCCGCTCTCCTTCGTCGGCCTGCTGGCCCCTCACATGGCGCGCCTGCTGGGCTTCACCCGGGCTCGGGCGCATCTCGCCGGCGCCGCGCTCTCCGGCGCCCTGCTGATGGTGCTGGCCGACGGCCTGGGCCGCCAGCTGCTGTTCCCCGAGGAGATCCCGGCCGGCCTGGTGGCCTCGCTGCTCGGCGGCGCCTACTTCATGTGGGGGCTGCGACGCCTGTGAAGGAGGCCAGGCCAAACGCCTGTCATCCCGCGTTGCCGCCTGCCCGCCACTGCCCTAGGATATCGCCCATGCTGCCGACACGCTCCTTACGCGGCCGGGCCGGACGACGCCGTCTCGCCCTGGCCCTCGCCTGTGCCCTCTCCCTCTGGCCCCTGCTGAGCCCGGCCCATCCTCACGGCTGGGTGGACGTCTCGGTGCGCGTCCAGGTAGATGAGCGCGGTCGGGTCGAGGCCCTGCAGCAACGCTGGCGCCTGGACCCCCTCTACAGCCTGCTGCTGCTGGAGGAGCTGCAAGCCGCCGAGGGCGAGGCCCCGATGGAGGCGCGCCTCGACCAGCTCGGCGTGGAGATCCGCCACAACCTCGCCCCGCAACACTA
>JAWWBV010000316.1:0-3841 GCA_033720795.1 Halomonas sp.
CCAGCTCGGCTTCATCGCCCTGGGCTGGGTGACCATGGGGATGCTGCTGAGCCTGCCGATGATCGTCGCCGGTCTCGCGCTGATCGCCTGGTCGCGCCGTCAGCCGGTGGATGCGAAAGCATGAGGAGCAAGGAGCAAGGAGCAAGGAGCAGGAAGTAGAGCGCGTTGCATCCACGGGCTATCTGCGGATGGTATTCCGTCACGTTGGCCGTCAACGCCTTCAGCCAATGCCGCCTGGTGTGTAGAATTCACGGCTCCTCTCCACACCAGCTTGGCAATGCCGTGATCGACGATACTCAGCCCGCCCTCGAACAGCCCTATCTCGACCTGATGCGCCTGGTGCTCGATCACGGCACGGAGCGCGACGATCGCACCGGCGTCGGCACCCGCTCGGTGTTCGGCCACCAGATGCGCTTCGACCTTTCGCGGGGCTTTCCGCTGGTGACCACCAAGAAGCTGCACCTGCGCTCGATCATCCACGAGCTGCTGTGGTTCCTGGCCGGCGACACCAACATCGCCTACCTCAAGGAGCACGGGGTGCGTATCTGGGATGAGTGGGCCGACGAGCACGGCGACCTGGGCCCGGTCTACGGCTACCAGTGGCGCAGCTGGCCCGACCCGCGCGGCGGCCACGTCGACCAGATCGCGACCCTGCTCGAGCAGCTTCGCGTCAACCCGCGCTCGCGTCGGCTGATCGTCTCGGCCTGGAACCCGGCGCTGGTCGACGAGATGGCGCTGCCGCCGTGCCACTGCCTGTTCCAGTTCTACGTGGCCGACGGGCGGCTCTCCTGCCAGCTCTACCAGCGCAGCGCCGATATCTTCCTCGGCGTGCCGTTCAATATCGCCAGCTACGCGCTGCTGACCCGGATGGTCGCCCAGGTCGCGGGGCTTGCGCCCGGCGACTTCGTCCATACCCTCGGCGATGCGCACCTCTACCTGAACCATCTCGAGCAGGCCGAGGAGCAGCTCTCACGCACGCCGCGCGCGGCGCCGCGCCTGGTGCTCGACCCCGCGGTGGACGACCTCTTCGCGTTTCGCTTCGAGCACATCGCCATCGAGGGCTACGACCCCCATCCGCATATCAAGGCTCAGGTGGCCGTATGAGCGAGGCCCGCGGCATGACCGACGAGACCCTGATCCCCATCGCGATGATCGCCGCCCTGGACCGCAATGGCGTGATCGGCGTGGACAACCAGCTGCCCTGGTATCTGCCCGAGGACCTGAAGTTCTTCAAGCGCATGACCCAGGCCAAGCCGCTGGTGATGGGGCGCAAGACCTTCCAGTCCATCGGCCGGCCGCTCCCCGGGCGCCTCAACATCGTGGTGACCCGCGACCCCGAGTTTCAGGCCGAGGGCGTGCGGGTCTGCCACGAGCTCGCCGCCGCCCTGACGCTGGCCGACCAGCAGGCCACCATCGACGGCGTCGAGGAGATCATGGTGATGGGCGGTGCCGAGATCTACGCCCAGGCGCTGCCCTTCGCCAGCCGGCTCTATCTCACCGAGGTGGACATCGAGGTCGAGGGCGACGCCCGCTTCCCCGCGCTCGACATGGCCGAGTGGGAGGTGGTGCAGCGCGTGCCCGGCACGCCCGCCGAGGGGCAGCCGGACTACCAGTTCGTGCAGTACCAGCGCTATCAGGGGCCGCGGCGGTGAGGGCGTCGCCCGTCGGCGACATTTGTCACCGCGCCATGCCTGGCACAGACTGGGCAGCAAGGGGCATCGCCGGCTAGGTTTACACAGCTAGGGCCGGCGACGGCCGGACGAGTCAGGGCTAGGCGCACTGGAGGAACAGGACGTGATCGAGGAAGGCTCAACCCGCCTGCTGGAACGGCTGGAGCAGCGCGCCGCGGCACTGCTGTCGCTGCTGCGGGAGTCCCGCGTGCAGCAGGATGCCCTGCAGTCGCGACTCGCCGAGCTGGAGCGTCGGCGTGTCGAACTGGAGGCGAGCCAGGCCGAACGGGCCGCCGAGGTCCGCGAGGAGCAGGCCGCCCGCCAGGCCCTGGCCCAGCGCTGCCGTGAGCTGGAGACCCGCATCACCGAGTTGGAGGCCACCCGCCTCGAGCTCGCCGAGGAGAACCGCGAGCTCGACGAGCAGAATCGTGAGCTCGAGGCCCACAACCGCCGCCTGCTGGCCGAGGCACCCGCCGAGGCCGAGGCCGGGAGTGTGCTCTTCCATCGCCAGGCGCGCCGGGCCCAGGGGCTCTCCGCGCTGATCGGCGACCGCTCGCGTCGCCAGCCGGCCGACGAGGCCGTTGCGCCGTCGCCCGCCCACGACGACGCGCCCGCTGCCAGCGAGCTCGCCGAGACGGCCGCCGCATCCTCCGCCGACGAGGGCCAGGCGCCGGCCGACACACCGTCCCCCGGCGGCGGCGAGGCGCCGTCTCCCCAGGCGCTGCTCGATCAGTGGTATCGGCGCTACTCCTCCACCTTCTTCAAGGGCCATACCCGGCCGCTCAAGGTCGGCATCCACGAGGAGCTGACCGCGCGGGAGCCCTGGCCCGAGAAGCTCGTGCGTCGGGCGCTGGCCTGCTACGTCAACCTGCCGCGCTACCTCAAGTCGGTGCGCGAGGGCGCCTGGCGCCTCGATCTCGCCGGCGAGCCGGCGGGGCAGGTGGATGCCGCCGCCGCCGAGCACGCCCACAAGAAGCTCGAGCGGCTGCAGGCCGACCGTCGAGAGCGCAAGGGCGCCGGCCCCGCTCGCGGCCGGGCGAGGGGGGGCGCCAAGCGCCACGGCGCCCCCGACGGCAAGGCCCGCCAGGGCAGCGCCGCGGCTCCGGCGGGCAGGAAAGGCGCCGGTGACTCCCGCCCCGCCCAGGCCTCGCCGTCGGCCGCCAACGCCTCGGCGGACGCTCCCGCCGCCACCCTGGACGAGAAGCTCTCCGCGCTGCTGGCCAAGCACAATCAGCGTTGATCTCCCGCCGACTTGTCTTCGTCATATTCGCAGGGCATGATGAATCCGCTCATCGCGCCAGGCGCCCGATTCGGCGGCCGTCACGCCGGTTCGGGCAGTGGGCTCGCCGGGACGGCGCCCGATTCGCAAGAGCAGGAGGATGCACGGAGGAACGGTGTTCGCGACGAATGAAAACAGTGTTTTTTTCTTGTTGCGTTCCCCCAAAACCCGGTATAGAGTTCCTCTTGCGAGCATTGGACTATAACTAAGGCTTCGCCGAGGTCTGGCTCGCGACCTGGCCTCCCGGGAGGGAGCCGCAGTCACGAGAACCGGCACCAAGACCGGCCAAGCCCGCTGACCCGCTCACCAAGAACGGGCAGCCACGATCGAAACAGCAAGCTAGTCAATAAGGAACTATCGCAATGAAAAAGACACTGTTAGCGACTGCTATCGCCGGTGCCCTGGCCGCTTCCGGCGCCCAGGCCGCCACCGTCTACAACCAGGACGGCACCAAGCTGGACCTGTACGGCAACCTGCAGCTGGCCTACGCTGCCACCGAGTCAGACGTCTCCGAGGATGGCGAGGAGCGTCAGATCTCGACCACCGACGGTATCGTCGACAACGGCTCTACCCTGGGTGTGGCCGGCGAGCACGTGATCTACGACGGCCTGACCGGCTACTTCAAGTACGAGTTCGAAGGCGACGCCGACGAGATCAAGGGTGCCGGCGGCCTGGACACCGGCGACCAGGCCTACTTCGGCCTGAAGGGCAACTTCGGTGACGCACGCATTGGCTCCTGGGATCCGCTGATCGACGACTGGATCCAGGATCCGATCACCAACAACGAATTCTTCGACGTCTCCGACTCCAACAGCCGCATCGTGGGTGTCGAGACCCGTGAAGGCGACAAGGTCTCCTACATGTCGCCCTCCTTCGGCGGCCTGCAGTTCGC
>JAWWBV010000317.1:0-3825 GCA_033720795.1 Halomonas sp.
ATCACCGCAAGCTGGTGGTGGTCGACGGCGCCGAGGCCTTCACCCGCGGCTTCGGCCCCGTCGACGAGTTCCAGGACGCCGGGTTCGAAGTCGCGGTGCACCTCGAGGGGCCGGGGGTCGCCGACTGGGTGCGGCTGTTCTGCAGCGTGTGGGACTCGCCGCTGAGCCGCGGGCCCGGGGCGCCCTCGCTGGTGCGCGGGATCGAGCTCTCGCCCTACCGCGACGAGGGTTTTCTCGGCATGCGCGGGCGCGTGGTCTGGGGGCAGGGGTATCGCTACCAGGCGATCCGCCACTCCCTGCATCGGCGGGTCGCGGCGGCCCAGAGTCGGCTGTGGATCTGCACGCCCTACTTCGTGCCCACCCTCACCCTGCGCCAGCGCCTGGTGCGGGCGGCCCGCCGCGGGATCGACGTGCGGTTGCTGCTGCCGGGCGAGACCCATGACCATCCCGGCGTGCGCTATGCCGGCCAGCGCTTCTACGGGCGTATGCTGCGCGCCGGGGTGCGCATCTTCGAGTTCCAGCCCACCTTCATCCACGCCAAGTTCTCGCTGGTCGACGACTGGGTCAGCCTCGGCTCCTGCAACTTCGACCACTGGAGCCTGCAGTGGAACCTGGAGGCCAACCAGGAGGTGGACGATGCCCGCTTCGCCGCCCGGGTCGCCGAGCTGTTCGAGCGCAACTTCGCGACCAGCGAGGAGATCGACCCCGAGGCCTGGGCCCGCCGGCCGCGCTGGCAGCGCCTCAAGGAGTGGCTGTTCGGCCTGGTGGACGGCCTGCTGACGCGGCTGACCTGAGCCGGCGGCGCGGCGCCGGGCTCACGCCTTGCGGCCGCCCTTGCCCTTGCCGCGACCGGCTGGCGCCTTGCGCCGCGGCTTGGGCTTGGGCGTCTCCGGCGGGACGCGATAGTGCAGGTAGAGGTCGAGCAGCAGCTCCGGGAGCTGGCCGACCAGGCTCTCCAGCCGCGCGTTGTCGCCGGCCAGCTCGGCCATGTCGGGCTCGTCCTCGAACAGCCCCGAGAGCAGCATGAAGGGCAGCAGCAGGGTGGCGGCGGCCTCCTCGTCGTCGTCGAACCAGGCGGCCTCGTCGAGGAAGACCCCCTCCATGAAACCGGCGCACCAGTCGCCGATCGGCGTCTCCTCGGGCGGCACCTCGCCCAGCTCGAGCTCGAAGGGCAGCTCCGGCAGCCCGCCGCCCTCCAGCACCTCGATGGCGTTGGCGCGCAGGCGCTCCAGCAGCCCGAGGATCGCCTCGCGCTCGGCGTCGTCCTCGAAGGTCGGCTCGCCGTGGAAGAGCTCGGCGACCCAGGTCGCGGCCGGCACGTCGCGCGGGGCCACCGCCAGCGCCACGAGGAAACCGTGGGCGCCGATCAGGTCCAGGGCGTCGGCATCGACGCGCTCGGAGTCGAGGAAGTCATCCAGCAGGTCGAGCTCCTGGTCCTCGAGCAGCGGCTGGGGGAGGGGCGTTTCGGCATCGGACATGACGGCTCTCGCAGGGAAACGGGGCAAGGTGGACGGGGTGACGCCACGGGCGCGGTGCCCGGGCTTGTCGCGTCGAGACAGACCGGCCATTCTAGCATCCCATGATGGCTCCCGCGCTGCCCGCCCCCGACACCGCCCGACTCGATGCCCTCGAGCGTGAGGCCCTGCACCGCGCCCTGATCGACCGGGTCGAGGCGGCCTGGCGACTGTGCCGCGAGGTCCACCCGACCCTGCCGCGCCCGGCGGTGTGGCTGGACCTGCGCGGCAAGTCGGCCGGGCAGGCCCATTTCGGGCGCGGTGGGCTGCGCTTCAACCCGGTGCTCCTCGACGAGAACCGCCGGGCCTTCCTGGTCGAGGTGGTGCCCCACGAGATGGCCCACTGGCTGGTGCATCACCTCGAGGACGGTCCCCGGGCGCGCCCCCATGGTCGCGAGTGGCAGACCGTGATGCGCTCGCTGTTCGGCCTCGCCCCCCGCGCCACCCACCGCTTCGATACCCGGCGGGCCAGTCCCGCGCCCTATCGCTACCGCTGCGCCTGTCGCGAGCACGGCTTCACCGCGCGTCGCCACGCCCTGGCCCGTCGCGGCAGCCGCTATCGCTGTCGGCACTGCGCTCAGACCTTGGTCTATTGCGGCCGATCGGCGTGTGAAAATCCCGTTTAAGTCATTGTTATAAAAAAGAAATTTGATCATACCAATGTCTAAGGGGAAGGCCGCCTGCACAGGTATATGCTGAGGGCACGTCGTGGTGCCGACCCGCTAACAACAACAGGGGCGGTGACATACACTCATGAGGGTGCATCTCTTGGAAGAGGCCAATCAATGACCGAGCATCAGAAAGTCCATCCGGTACGTGACGATTTTGCCGCCAACGCCTGGGCCGACAAGGAGAAGTATCAGGCGCTGTACCAGCAGTCCGTGAACGACCCCGAGGGGTTCTGGGCGGAGCAGGCCAAGCGACTCGACTGGTTCAAGGCGCCGACCAAGATCAAGCACACCCAATTCGACACCCACAGCGTCGACATTCGCTGGTTCGAGGACGGCGCCCTCAATGCCAGCGTCAACTGCCTGGATCGTCACCTCGAGACGCGTGGCGACCAGACCGCGATCATCTGGGAAGGCGACGATCCCGCCGATTCCAAGCACATCACCTACCGCGAGCTCTACGAGGGCACCTGTCGCCTGGCCAACGGCTTCAAGGAGCTCGGCGTGGGCAAGGGCGACGTGGTCACCCTCTACATGCCGATGATTCCCGAGGCCGCCATGGCGATGCTCGCCTGTGCCCGCATCGGCGCGGTGCACTCGGTGGTGTTCGGCGGCTTCTCGCCGGACGCCGTGGCCCAGCGTGTGATCGGCGCGAAGTCCAAGCTGATCATCACCGCCGACGAGTCCGTGCGTGGCGGCAAGCAGGTGCCGCTCAAGGACAACGTCGATGCCGCCCTGACCCGCGACGGCACCGACGTCTGCGAGAAGGTGATGGTGGTCAAGCGCACCGGCGGCGAGATCGACTGGAAGGAAGGTCGCGACGTCTGGTACGAGGATATCGTCGCCAAGCAGTCCAGTGACTGCCCGGCCGAGGAGATGAACGCCGAGGACCCGCTGTTCATCCTCTATACCTCCGGTTCCACCGGCGCGCCCAAGGGGCTCAAGCACACCACCGGTGGCTACCTGCTGCATGCCGCCCTGACCCACCAGTACGTCTTCGACTACCAGGACGGCGAGGTCTACTGGTGCACCGCCGATGTGGGCTGGGTCACCGGCCACAGCTACATCGTCTACGGTCCCCTGGCCAACGGTGCCACCACCCTGATGTTCGAGGGCGTGCCGAGCTATCCCACCCACGGCCGCATGGGCGAGATCGTCGACAAGCACAACGTCGCCATCCTCTACACCGCGCCCACCGCCGTGCGGGCGCTGATGGCCCACGGCGACGACGTCATGGCCTCCAGCAAGCGTGACAGCCTGCGCCTGCTCGGCTCGGTGGGCGAGCCGATCAACCCCGAGGCCTGGGAGTGGTTCCATCGCGTGATCGGCAACTCGAAGTGCCCCATCGTCGACACCTGGTGGCAGACCGAGACCGGCGGCATCATGATCGCGCCGCTGCCCGGTGCCGTCGACCTCAAGCCGGGCTCCGCGACCCTACCGTTCTTCGGCGTGCAACCGGCCCTGGTGGATAACGAGGGCAACATTCTCGAGGGGGCTACCGAGGGCAACCTGGTGATCCTCGACTCCTGGCCGGGCCAGGCGCGCTCCATCTGGGGCGACCACGATCGCTTCGTGCAGACCTACTTCTCGACCTACAAGGGCATGTACTTCACCGGTGACGGCTGCCGCCGCGACGAGGACGG
>JAWWBV010000318.1:0-3825 GCA_033720795.1 Halomonas sp.
CCCCAACCTGGTCTTCGCCGACTGCAAGGACCTGGACCGGGTGGCCGAGCACGCCGCCGCGGCGATCTTCCACAACCAGGGCGAGGTGTGCATCGCCGGCTCCCGGCTGCTGGTCGAGAATTCGATCCGCGAGGCCTTCGTCGAGAAGGTGCTGGCCGCCGCCGAGGCCATGCAGCCCGGCGACCCGCTCGACCCGTCGAGCTTCATGGGCGCCATGGTCGACCGGGCCCAGTACGAGCGGGTGCTCGACTACATCCGCCGCGGCGTGGAGGAGGGCGCGACCCTGCGCGCCGGGGGCGAGGCCATCGAGGTCGGGGGCAAGGGGCTCTTCATCCCGCCGACGGTGTTCGACGGCGTCACCGACGCCATGGCGATCGGCCGCGAGGAGATCTTCGGCCCGGTGCTGGCGGTGTTCGGCTTCGACGGCGAGGCCGAGGCGGTGCGGCTCGCCAACGACAGCGACTACGGCCTGGCGGCCGGGCTGTGGAGCCAGGACATCGATCGCATCATGCGGGTGACCCGGCGGCTGCGCTCGGGCCAGGTGTTCGTCAACAACTGGGCGGGGGGCGACCAGACCATGCCCTTCGGTGGGGTCAAGCAGTCGGGCAACGGCCGCGACAAGTCCCACCACTCCCTGGAGGAGTACTCCGACCTCAAGAGCGTGTGGATGACCCTCGCGACCTGAGGTCGGGCCCTTGAGGCCTCGTCCGACTCGCCGACCGGCGCCCTCCGAGGGCGCCGGTCGGCGTTGGGGCGTGCAGAGGCCGGGTCAGGCGGCGACCTCGGCGGCGCCGGGCGGGATGTTGAGGTTCACGCGGAACAGGTTGTCCGGATCCACGCGGCGCTTCACCGCCTGCAGGCGCGCGTAGTTGACGCCATAGGCGCTGGCGACGCGGTCCCCCTCGTCCTCGGTCAGGAAGTTGACGTAGCCGCCGCCGGTGGCGAAGGGGGCGAGCGACTGGAAGACGTCGCGTGCCCAGTCGCGGCAGCGATCGTCCTCGGCGGCGTCCTGCCAGCGGGCATGCACGTTCATCACGTAGTGGGCGTCGCGTCCCGCGTAGGCGGTGGCGGTGGGATCGACCCGCGACATGGCGCCCCCCAGGTGGGCCAGGAAGATCTCGCACTCGGGGCCCGGCAGCGCCTCGGCCGCCGCCATGGCCTGCGCCAGTGCCTCGTCGCCGAGGTCGCGAAAGTCGTGGGACTTCCAGTAGTTGCGTGCCCCCGGGGCGAGCAGGGGGTCGAAGGCCGCCTGGAAGTCGGCGTACGGCTGGAAGCCGATCATCTGGCCGGCCGGCTCGCCGAACGTCAGCACCGGCGCCGCGTCGCGCTCGGCGTTGGCCGGATCGCCGCCATGCATCAGGGCGAACACCACGACCCGCTCTCCGTGGATGGCCTCGGGCAGGAAGGGCAGGGGCGGCGCCTCGCGAAGGATCGCCCAGATGCTGAGCGCCTCCGGCGCCTCATGGGTGAAGTCGCGCCACGCCTCGAGCACCTTGCGGGCCTGGTCGAAAGGGTAGACCACCAGGCCGGCATAGATCTCCGGGCCCACCGGGTGCAGGCGGAACTCGAAGGAGGAGACCACGCCGAAGTTGCCGCCGCCACCGCGCAGCGCCCAGAACAGCTCGGCGTCCTCCTCGGCCGAGACGTGGTGGCGCTGACCATCCGCGGTGATCAGCTCCGCCGAGAGCAGGTTGTCGGCGGTCAGGCCGTGCTGGCGGGTCAGCCAGCCGAAGCCGCCGCCCAGCGCCAGGCCGGCCACGCCGGTGGTGGAGTTGATGCCCAGGGGCGTGGCCAGGCCGAAGGCCTGGGTCTCGCGGTCGACGTCGCCGAGCAGCGCGCCCGGTGCCACCCGGGCGGTGCCCTGGCGAGGATCGACATGCACGGTGCGCATGGCCGAGAGGTCGATCACCAGGCCCCCCTCGGCGATGGCGTTGCCGGCGATATGGTGGCCGCCGCCGCGGATGCTCACGCACATGCGGTGCGTGCGGGCGAAGTCGACGGCCTCGACGATGTCCTGAGTGCCCTGGCAGAGAGCGATCAGGGCCGGATGGCGGTCCACCATGCCGTTCCAGACGCGTCGTCGAGACGCGTAGTCGCCGTCGGTCGGGGGGATCAGGTCTCCTCGAAGACTCGCCGCCAGGGCATCGACGGCTTCGTCCGGCAGGGCGGCCTGGTCGCCATCCAGGGTGCGATAGGTCAGCGCTGTCATGAAGCGTTCCTCCTCTATCCGGGGATCGCCAAGGCGCGCGGCCGCGTACGAGCCCGCTGGGTCGTTGAGATGCGTGTCCGCTATCAGTCTGGATGGTGCAAGGCCGGCGCAGCGGCTTATATTCCTAGTACCCAGGTCGAAAGTGGCGATATCGGCCGTGCCGACACGACGAGGTCGGCCCCGAAGGACCGGCCTCGAGCCTCAGGGCGCGTTCGGGAATCAGCCGCGGCCGCCTCCGTTTCCGCCGCCGCCGTTTCCACTGCCGCCGCCACCGCCGTTTCCACCGCCGCCGCCGTTACCGCCCCCGCCGTTACCGCCCCCGCCGTTACCGCCGCCGCCGTTTCCACCGCCGCCGCTAGTGCCGGCGCCGCCGCGACCGCCGGCAGCGTCTCGGCTCGCGCGGTCGTTCTCGGCATCGCGGCGATCCCGGGCCCGCTCGCTGACGGCCTGGCCGTCCACGCCGCCCTCGCTGACCGCGGTGTGAGCCGTCTCGAGGCCGAAAGCGGCGGCCGCGGGGCGGCTTTCCCGGGCCTCCTCGTCCAGGTTCTCGAGAGCCTGGCGGACGTCCGGCGCGCTCTCCTCGATCACCACGCCCTCTATCTCCTCGGCCTCATCGGCGCTCGGGGCGTCGCTCTCCTGGGCCAGGGCGCCGAGGGGCAGCAGCCCCAGCAGCAGTACCATGGCCATGTGCATGCGTGTCGTCATCTCATTGTCTCCTGGGGAAGGCGTCCATTGCCGGGGCGGGCGATCTTCGTCCCGGCGACTCGGGGGCTCGTGCCGGTACAGGCGCGGGGGATCCGTGTCCTGCCTCAGGATGCGAGACGCGGGGCGAGGGGGCAAGTCCGCGCCGTTCGGACGGCCTTTCGTCTACATGGGTGCTATTTTTGTATAGTATTTGTACATGGGTCGGCGTAGGCTGGTGGCGCACCCCCCGACCAGGAGACGGGCTCATGTTTGGCCTCTTCAGGAGCGACCCCGTGAAGAAACTGCAGAAAAAGTACGAACAGAAGCTCGAGCAGGCGATGCTCGCCGCCCGCAACGGCGACATGCGCGCCAACGCCTCGCTGACCGAGGAGGCGGAGGCACTGCGGGAGGAGATCGAGAAGCGGAAGGACGCCTGAGCCGGCGGCTCAGAAGGTCCGCGCCGGCGTGGCGCAGCTGACCAGCCGGCAGGGCTCGCCGCCGGGATTGCGGAAGCGGTGGGGCACGTTGGTGTCGAAGTAGTAGGCCTCGCCCACTCCGAGCAGGCGGGTCTCGGCGCCGATGGTGATCTCGATCTGCCCCTCCAGCACCACGCCGGCTTCCTCGCCCTGGTGGGCGATCATCTCTCGGCCGGTGTCGGCGTGGGGGGGGTAGGTCTCGATCATGAAGGCGAGCGCGCGGCTGGCGCGGTTGGCGCCCACCAGCTTGTAGATGACGTCGCCGGTGCCCACGTCGGCCAGCTCGTCGGCCGAGTAGAACACCTGGTTGCGGCTCTCCAGGTCCATGGTGAAGAAGTCCCCGACGCTCATCGGGATGGCGTCGAGGATCTTCTTCAGCGAGCTCACCGAGGGCGAGACCTTGCCCTGCTCGATCAGCGACAGGCTGGAGTGGGTGACGCCGCAGCGCTTGGCGAG
>JAWWBV010000319.1:0-3817 GCA_033720795.1 Halomonas sp.
CGGTGGCCTCGTCCACCTGGCTGTCGGCGCTGACGAAGACCACCCGCGCCGCGATGACCCGGGTCGAGCGCCGGTTGAAGGCGGAGAAGCGGATCTCCGCGGGCTGACCGACATAGAGCTGGTTGACATCGCGGTCCGGCACCCTGGCCTCGACCAGGAAGCTGTCGTTGACGGGGACGATATCCAGCAGCGGATCGCCGGCGCGCACCACATCGCCCACCGAGTGCACCCGGCGTTCCACGACGATGCCCGCCACCGGCGCCGTGACGGTGGTGCGCCCCACCTGGTCCATAAGGTCGACGAGCTGTTCCTCGGCCTCGGTGGCCCGAGTCTGTGCCTCGCGCAGCCGTTCGCCGATCTCCCCCTGATACTCCTGCACCGTGATCTCGCGCTGCACGCGGCTCTCGCTGATCCGGGATCCCAGCCGGCCGATCTCGGCGCGGTGGCTGGCGATCTCGCTGGAGAGTTCCAGCAGATCGCGCTCCACCTCGCGCAGGCGCTGGTTGCCGACCATCCGCTTGTTGAACAGCCGGCGCAGGTCGGCCACCTCGGTACGCAGCGAGGCGGCATGGCGCTCGCCGATCCGGACCATCTCCTCGAGCCCCTCGACCTGGCGCTGCAGCTGAAGAGCCTGCTCGTCCAGCGCCTCCAGGGTGCCCCGCTGGGAGCGCCGCCGCGCCGTGAACAACGCCTGCTGAACGGCCAGCACCTCCTGCACCCGCGGCAGGTCGCTTTGGGTCAGCTCCTCGGGATAGCGGAGGGCGTCATCGCCGCGCTGCTCGGCCAGCAGCCGCAGGGCGGTGGCCCGTCCGTCCAGATACTGGGTACGCGCCATCTGCAGCCGGGTGCGCACCCGGGTGTCATCGAGCACCACCAGCGGCTGTCCCGCCTCGACTCGATCGCCATCGGCGACCAGGATGTCGCGGACGATGCCGCCCTCGAGGTGCTGCACCGAGCGCCGGAAGCTCTCCACGGTGACGTGGCCGGGGGCGACCACGGCGACCGCCAGGTTGGCGGTGACGGCCCAGCCACCGAAGCCGCCCAGCGCCAGCACCAGCACCAGCATGCCGAGGCGCCGATAGGGTCGATCGTTGTCGGGCACCACGCGGTATTCCCCCTCCAGCACCGAGGGCTCGGGCTCCCGGGCACCCGCCTGGAGTGAGAGGGCCTGAGAGGAGGTATCGTTACTGTTGTTCGTCTGCGGCATCAGGTTGCCCTCCCGTCGCGTCGTTTCCACTGGCGGGATTTCCCCCCGCCACCGCGACCATCCGGCCCCTGGCCGCCTGGCTGGCCGCCTTGCGGGAGGCCGCCGGCGCGGCCAGCTGCGCCAATACCTCGTCACGCGGACCGACCATGTGCACCTGCCCCTCACGCATCACCAGCAGGGTGTCCATGCCCTTCAGCACGCTGACCCGGTGGCTGATCACGAACAGGGTCACGCCCTCGCGCTTGAGGGCCACCATGGCGGCCCGCAGGGCATGTTCGCCGCTGTCGTCGAGGCTGGCATTGGGCTCGTCGAGCACCACCAGCACGGGGTCGCCGTAGAGCGCCCGCGCCAGGGCGATGCGCTGTCGCTGGCCACCGGAGAGCCCGCCGCCCCCGGCGCCGATGGGTGTGTCGTAGCCCCCCGGCATCGCCAGCACCATCTCGTGCACGCCGGCCTTGCGGGCCGCCGCCACCACCTTGTCGGCGTCCACCTCGCCGAAGCGGGCGATGTTCTCGGCGATGGTGCCCTCGAAGAGCTCGATGTCCTGGGGCAGATAGCCGATGTAGGGGCCGACCTCCTCGCGATTCCAGCGGGTGATATCGGCGCCGTCGAGGCGAGCGGTGCCGGTCAGCGGCGGCCAGATGCCCAGCAGGACCCGGGCCAGGGTGGATTTGCCCGCGGCGCTGGGGCCGACGATGCCGACATGCTCACCGGCACGTACCGCCAGCTGGATGCCGCGCAGGGTCGGCACCCGTCCCCCGGGAGGGGCCGCGGCCACGCCCTCGACCCGAACCTCTCCCTTCGGCGGCGGCAAGGACATGCCCTGTTCCTCCGCGGGAATCTTCGTCAACAGCTCATCGAGTCGGCCGTAGGCACCGCGGGCCGACACGAAGCCCTTCCAGGTCCCGATCAGGCGGTCGATGGGCGCCAGCGCACGGCCCATGATGATGGCCCCGGCGATCAACATGCCCGGCGTGATCTCGGCACGTAGCACCAGCCAGGCCCCGAGCCCCAGGATCAGTGACTGGGCCAGCAGGCGTAGCGTCCGGGACGCACTGCCCAGGGCCTCGCCACGGTCATTGGCCCGGGCCTGCTCGGCCAGGAAATGGTGATGGCGCCGCGACCAGCGCCCCATGATGCCCGGCAGCATGCCCATGGCATGCGACACCTCGGCGTTGCGCAGGTTGGACGCCGCCAGCTCACGGGCCTTGATGTGTTCGTGCTGGGCGGCGGACAGCAGGGGCTTGGTGACCTTCTCGCCGACCAGCGCCAAGACCAGCAGGACCAGGGCGGCGGTGGTCGCGAAGATGCCCAGCCAGGGGTGGAAGAGGAAGAGCACCCCCAGGTAGACCGGCACCCAGGGGGCATCGAAGAAGGCCAGCAGGCCGTTGCCGGCCAGGAACTGGCGCAGGGTGGAAAGATCGTCGATCGGCTGGGACGAGGGGCTCCCCTCGCTGAGCAGGCTGCGGCGGAACATCGACCGGTAGATACGCTCGTTGAGCAGCAGGTCGAGGCGATTGCCGATGCGTACCAGCATCCGCGAGCGCACCAGCTCGAGCAGTCCCATGACGGTGAACAGGAAGACCACCACCAGGGTAAGCATCAGCAGGGTCTCGGTGCTCCGGGTCGAGAGTACCCGGTCATAGACCTGCAGCATGTAGATGGCGGGCACCAGCATCAGCAGGTTCACGAACAGGCTGAAGAACCCCACCGAGGCAAAAGCCCCCCGACACGTGCTCAAAGCGTGACGAAGATCCGTAGCGGCCGCTTGCTTGGCCATCGCTGCCCACCCTGACGAGCCTGGGGCTCGCGTCGCTGACGATTACGAGGACTAACATGCCGTTGCATTGAGAACCCTAGCAGCGAGGGCGGGAACTCCTCGGTTGAAATACGTCACAAAACACTCCGCCCCGCGCCGTCAGGAACGGCGTGGGCAGGGCTCAGAAAAAGCGCAAACGAGGCTTAGAAATAGTGCGGATCGAGGCTAAGAAAGGGACCGGGTCGAGGCTAAGAAAGGGACTGGGTCGAGGCTAAGAACGAGCGTGGGCCGAGGCTCAGAAAGAGCGCGGGTCGAGGATTAGAAAGATCGCTGGGCAAGACTAAGAAAGGGAGCGGATCGAGGCTCAGAAAGAGCGCTGGGAGAGGCGCAAAAGCCGTGCGGGACGGGACTCAAAGCCGTGCGTGCCAGGGCTCAGAAACCGTGCAGGACGGTGACCAGAAAAACAGTACGGGGCGCCCGACTGGGCGCCCCAGGGCTCAGCGGTAGACCGGCAGGCGGGCGCAGACGGCCTCGACCCTGGCCTTCACCTCGGCCTCGATGGCGGCGGTGTCATCCCCGGCGGCCATGACGTCGAGGATGTCGCAGATCCAGCCGGCGAGCTCCCGGCACTCGGTCTCGCCGAAGCCGCGGGTGGTCACCGCCGGGGTGCCGATGCGCAGGCCCGAGGTCACGAAGGGGCTCTGCGGGTCGCCCGGCACGGCGTTCTTGTTGACGGTGATGTGGGCGCGGCCCAGGGCGGCGTCCGCGTCCTTGCCGGTCAGGCCCTGCTTGATCAGCGAGAGCAGGAAGAGGTGATCCTCGGTGCCGCCGGAGACGATGTCGAAGCCACG
>JAWWBV010000320.1:0-3808 GCA_033720795.1 Halomonas sp.
CGGCCCCAGCCAGGCCATGGCGAAGAACAGCCCGATCAGCCGTCGGCTGGTGTAGGGGGTGGTACTGCGCAGCTCGTGGTAGGCGTTGAAGCCCTCGGGCAGGTTCTGCAGCGCCATCAGGCCGGCGAGCAGCAGGCTGCCACTGCTGCCGTGGGCGAAGGCCGCGCCCAGGGCCAGGGCCTCGGGCACGAAGTCCGCCAGCATGGCGGCGAGCTGGCTGGCCGAGGTGCCGCTGCGGTGCAGGGCGATGTCGAGGGCCATGAACGCGAGTCCACCGGCCACGAAGCAGGCGGTGGCGGTGGCGATATCGAGGGCCGGCAGGCTGTCCGGGACCAGCACCAGCGCCACGGCGGAGAGCAGGGCCCCGCCGCCGAAGGCGATGATGCCGTGGCGCAGCTCGTTCTCGAGCCAGTCGATCGGGATGCACTCCACTCGCGCCAGCCAGGCGCCCATCGGCATCGCCATGCCGGCCATCAGCGTGAGGACGATCACCGTCTGCCAGGCGTCCATGCGTCGTCTCCTCTCGCCATCGGGGGGTGCCGACTCCCCCGGCGGTCGCGCCGATCTCGTCCGGGGGCGCCATCCGCGTTCCTTGGGCGGTCGCTTCTGAGCTAGTCTTGCATCATAAAGGGAAACCCATCGGCAACGCAGGAATCGGCGCATGAACAAGGCACTGGCCATGGTGGCGCTGGGGCTGTCGTTGAGCCTGGCGGCTCACGCCCAGACCATCTACCGCACCACCGATGCCCAGGGCAACGTGGTGTTTACCGACAACCCCGAGGGCGGCGGCGAGGCGGTGACGCTCGACCCGCTTACCGTGGTGCCGAGCCCCGGCGAGGCGGCGGGCATGGCACCCGCCGTGCAGGGCGGGCAGGGCCAGCCCGAGGCGGCCGCGCCGGGGCAGCCGTTCATGCCCTACGATCGCTTCGGCATCCTCTCGCCCGGCCAGGAGGAGACCCTGCCCACCGGCGCGGCCGGCAACGTCCAGGTGACCCTGGGCATCCAGCCCGAACTGCGCGAGGACCATCGGGTGCGCCTGCTGGTGGACGGGCGGGTCAACCAGTCGGCGATGCACACCGATACCTTCCTGCTCAACAACCTCCCGCGCGGCGAGCACGTGCTGCAGGCCGAGCTGCTGGACGGCAGTGGGGCGGTGCGCCACCGCACCTCGCCGGTGATCCTCTATGTGCAGCGGGCCAGCGTCAACCTGCCCCGCAACCCCAATAACCCGAGCGGTTAGCTCGCCCCTCGCCGGACACATCGGCCGCCGTGTCCGGACGGCACCCATTGGCCCTGTCGCGAGCCCGTGCCCCGCGACGACGGCCGCTTCGATGCCTTCGATCACGCCGACCGGGTGATGGAGGGGCGCGCCTTCGAGGTGCTCGATCGGCTGCGTGGCCGGCAAAGGGAGGCGCCTGATTTTCGCCCGCCTTCCCCCCTTCCGCCCCATCATCGTCCGCCCCCGCATCACCGGCACGAATCCCCGACGCTCGATCGTTTCTCGAGCGATTAAGCAAGGGTAGTGCCCGCTACCGCCCCGCGATGCGCCTTGATCACTCGAACGGTTGGTGCTGGGCCAGGCTGCACGTAAACGGGCGTTCGACGGTCTTATGCACTAAAGTGGTGCGCCAGGATGGGGCGGTCCTGCCCGAGAAGGCGCTGCCGGCCGCCTCATGAAGTGGCGCGCTTCTTGCAGGTCCTCTTCAGTGCAGACTCACGGCGCTTCCCGGGGAGCGCTCATCGGATCGGGCAGGACGGCTTCATGTATCGACGCTTGATGGAACACCTCACCACCGCGGTGCTGCTGCTCGACGGCGAGCTGCGACTGCGCTGGATGAACCCGGCCGCGGAGGCGCTGCTGGCGATCAGCCTGAGTCGCCTGCAGGGCCAGCCGCTGCCCGCCCTGGTGGAGGGGGAAGAGGATATCGGGGCGCTGCTCGCCAAGGCCCGGGACGAATTCCACCCCTTCACCCAGCGCGAGGCGCGCCTGATCCGGCCTACCGGCGAGCCGCTGACCGCCGACTACACCGTTACCCCCCTCTCCCCGGACGAGCTGCTGCTGGAGATGGAGCCCCGTGACCGGCTGCTGCGGATCTCCCGGGAGGAGGCGCTGCAGACCCGTCAGGAAACCATCAAGGTGCTGGCCCGCGGGCTGGCCCACGAGGTCAAGAACCCCCTGGGCGGCATCCGCGGCGCGGCCCAGCTGTTGGAGCGCGATCTCGCCGATCCCGGCCTGCAGGAGTTCACCCGCATCATCATCGAGGAGGTCGATCGGCTGCGCGATCTCGTCGATTCGATGCTGGGGCCCAACCGGGTGATTCGCCATGAGCCGCTCAACATCCACAAGGTACTCGAGCGGGTCCGTGCGCTGCTGATCGTCGAGCACCCGGCGGTATGGATCGAGCGCGACTACGACCCCAGCCTGCCGGAGCTCTCGGGCGACGAGTCGCAGATGATCCAGGCCCTGCTCAACGTGGCGCGCAACGCCGTGGAGGCGATGACCGAGGCCGGCACCGCCTCACCACGGCTCACGCTGCGCACCCGCGCCCGTCGCCAGTTCACCCTGGGCGCCGAGCGTCACCGGCTGGTCTGCGAGGTGGCGGTCATCGACAACGGTCCGGGGATCCCCGACTCGCTGCGCGAGACGCTCTTCTATCCGATGGTCTCCGGTCGCGCCGAGGGCAGCGGCCTGGGGCTCTCGATCGCCCAGTCGATCCTGCACCAGCACCAGGGGCTCATCGAATGCGATTCGAGCCCCGGCCACACCCAATTCCGACTGCTGATTCCGCTGGAGAAGCACCATGACTGATGCCGCCCGCGTCGTGGTCGTCGATGACGATCGCGCCATTCGCTGGGTGCTGGAGCGAGCCCTGGCCCAGCCCGACCTCGAGGTGGAGACCCATGATCGCGCCGATCATGCCCTCGAGCGCCTGCTCGAGGACCCGCCCGAGGTGCTGGTCACCGATATCCGCATGCCGGGGCTCGACGGCCTGGACCTGATGGCCCGGGTGCGTGAGGCTCACCCGGAGCTGCCGGTGATCGTGATGACCGCCCACTCCGACCTGGACAGTGCCGTGGCCTCCTACCAGGGCGGCGCCTTCGAGTACCTGCCCAAGCCCTTCGACGTCGACGAGGCGCTGGCCCTGGTGCGCCGGGCGGTGGCCCATGCCCGCGAGCGCAAGCGACCGGTCAGCGTACCCGAGGGGCTGGATGCCGAGATCATCGGCGAGGCGCCGGCCATGCAGGAGGTGTTCCGCGCCATCGGCCGGCTGTCGCACTCTCATATCACGGTGTTGATCAACGGCGAGTCCGGCACCGGCAAGGAGCGGGTCGCGCGTGCCCTGCACCAGCACAGCCCGCGCGCCGGCAAGCCCTTCATCGCGCTGAACATGGCGGCGATCCCCCGGGACCTGATCGAGTCGGAGCTGTTCGGCCACGAGAAGGGGGCCTTCACCGGCGCCACGGCCCAGCGTCAGGGACGCTTCGAGCAGGCCAACGGCGGCACCCTGTTTCTCGACGAGATCGGCGACATGCCCGCCGAGACGCAGACCCGCCTGCTGCGGGTGCTGGCCGACGGCGAGTTCTACCGGGTGGGCGGCCATACTTCAGTGAAGGTCGACGTGCGGATCATCGCCGCCACCCACCAGAACCTCGAGACCCTGGTGGAGGACGGGCGCTTCCGCGAGGACCTCTTCCACCGCCTCAACGTGATCCGCGTGCACCTGCCCCGGCTTGCCGAGCGGCGCGAGGACATCCCGCGGCTGGCGCGCCACTTCCTCTCGGAGGCGGCCAAGGAGCTCGCCACCGA
>JAWWBV010000321.1:0-3797 GCA_033720795.1 Halomonas sp.
GAAGATCGTGGCCGCCAAGATGATGCAGCTCTCCGAAGAGAAGGCCGGCGGTTTCTACGCCGAGCACAAGGAGCGCCCCTTCTTCAAGGATCTGGTCGGCTTCATGACCTCCGGCCCGGTGATCGTGCAGGTGCTCGAGGGCGAGGACGCCATCGCCAAGAACCGTGACCTGATGGGCGCCACCAACCCGAAGGAAGCGGCCGCCGGCACCATCCGCGCCGACTTCGCCGAGACCATCGACGCCAACGCCGTGCACGGCTCCGATTCCCCGGAATCCGCCGAGCGCGAGATCGCCTACTTCTTCGAGGCCGACGAGATCTGCGCACGCTGATCCGGCCTTCCCGCGGGGGTGTTCCCACCCCCGCCCCCTGCCCCACCGACGCGCTGACCACCATGACCGCCACCACTGCTCCCCGACTCACCAACCTGCTCGGCATGACGCGCGAGGAGATGGAAGCCTTCTTCCTCTCCATCGGCGAGAAGAAGTTCCGTGCCGCCCAGGTGATGAAGTGGATCCACATCGAGGGCTGCGACGACTTCGCGGCCATGACCAACCTCTCCAAGGCGCTGCGTACCCGCCTGGCCGAGGTCGCCGAGATTCGCGGCCCGGGCGTGGTCTACGAGGGCTCGTCGAGCGACGGCACCCGCAAGTGGGTGCTCGAAGTGGAGGACGGCAGCTACGTGGAGACGGTGCTGATCCCCGCCGACAACGGCAAGCGCCGCACCCTGTGCGTCTCGTCCCAGGTCGGCTGCTCGCTGGACTGCAGCTTCTGCTCCACCGGCAAGCAGGGCTTCCAGCGCAACCTCACCGCCGCCGAGATCATCGGCCAGGTGTGGGTGGCCCAGCGCAGCGTGGGGCCGCGCCGCGACACCGCCAACCGCCCCGTCACCAACGTGGTGATGATGGGCATGGGCGAGCCGCTGCTGAACTACGACAACGTCGTGCCGGCCATGAAGCTGATGCTCGACGACGACGGTTACGGCCTCTCCAAGCGCCGCGTCACGCTCTCCACCTCCGGGGTGGTGCCGATGCTCGACAAGCTCGGCGACGAGCTCGACGTGAGCCTGGCCGTCTCGCTGCACGCCGCCAACGACGCGCTGCGCAACGAGCTGGTGCCGCTCAACCGCAAGTACAACATCCGCAGCCTGCTCGATGCCTGCCACCGCTATCTGGCCAAGTGCCACGACACGCGCCAGGTGACCATCGAGTACACGGTGATCAAGGACGTCAACGACCAGCAGGAGCACGCCGAGCAGCTCGCCGCCCTGCTCGAGGAGCTGCCCTGCAAGATCAACCTGATCCCGTTCAACCCCTTCCCGCATTCGGGCTACGAGAAGCCGTCGCGCAACCAGGTGATGCGCTTCCAGCAGTGGCTCTATGAGCTGGGCTACACGGCGATGATCCGCTCCACCCGCGGCGACGACATCGATGCCGCCTGCGGCCAGCTGGTGGGCCGCGTCAAGGATCGCACCAAGCGCCACGCCCGCTATATCCAGTCGATCCAGATCGACGCCGACTGAGCGGGGTCGCCTTGACTTCAATCGGTCTCGGCGCTTTGATGGACGGGCTTTTTTTCACCATCGGCCGCGAGTTGAACGCCTCCCGCGGCCGTCGGTTGCGTGTCTATCTGGAGAGCATGCCATGACCCCTTGCCCGTGCATGACCGGCCTTCGGCAGTTACCCGCCGCCCTCATGCTGCTGGGCACGCTGTGGCTGTCCGGCTGTGCCAGCCAGGCCGACCTGCCCGCGGGCGACGGGGATGACGCCGTCGACGCCTACACCCGCCTCGGCGTGGCCTACCTGGAGCGCGACAACCTGCCCCGCGCCCTGAACGCCCTGGACCGGGCGCTTCAGATCGATCCCGACGATGCCGAGGCGCTCCAGGCCATGGCCATGGTCCACCAGCGCCAGGGCGAGGGCGCACTGGCCGGCGAGATGTTCCGCCGCGCCATCGAGGCCGACCCGACGTTGACCCGCACGCGCAACAACTACGCCGCCTTCCTGTATGATCGGGGCCGTATCAACGAGGCCTGCGAGCAGCTCGAGCGCGCCGCCGAGGACACCCAGTACGCGAATCGCGGTCAGCTGTTCGCCAACCTCGGCCAGTGCCGCCTCGAGATGGGCGACGTCGCGGCCGCTCGCCAGAGCCTCGCCCGCGCCCAGGCCATCGATCCGCGCGGTGCACGCAGCTACCTGCTGCTGGCCGAGCTCGAGGCCGCCGAGGGCAATCTCGAGCGCGCCGAGCGGCAGCTGGAGCGCTACATGCGCCTGGCCGGTCCTCGGGTCGAGGCCCTGCGCCTGGCCCGCGACCTGGCCCGCCGCCGCGGCGACATGGCGACCGCCGACTTCTATGCCGATCAGCTGGAGGGCACCCGTGCCGGGCCCTGACCACCGTTTTCTGACGAAGGATGCTCAGACATGAGCGACATTCATAACGACGATGCCGCCGAGACCACGCCCCGCCTGGCCTCGCCCGGCGAACTGCTGCGTCGCGAGCGCGAGTCCCAGGGGCTCGATCGCGATGAGGTGGCCGACGCCCTCAACCTGCGCCCGGCGGTGATCCAGGGCCTGGAGAACGACAGCTACGAGGAAGTGCCCGTCCCCGCCTATCGCCGCGGCTACCTGCGCAGCTACGCCCAGCTGCTGGGCATCGACGACCGTGAGGTGCTCGACGCCTACAAGGCGAACTTCGGCAGCAACGACGCCGAGCAACGGGTCACCCCCGTGCAGATCAACCGGCCGCCCTCGCGGCTCGGCGCCTGGCTGTTCCGCCTGGTCACCCTGCTGGTGATCGCCGGCATGATCGGCCTGACGCTGATGTGGTGGCAGAGCCGCGGCGGCAGCCAGCCGCCCACCCCCGGCGACAGCGGGCCGGTGGCGGTGGACAGACTCGATGGCAGCACCACCATCACCGAGGACCCCGCCGCCGAGAGCGACGAGCTGCCGCCGCTGCCCGAGCAGGACAGCGACCTCGGGCTGGTCGACGAGAGTGCCTCCGACGACGCCCCGGCACAAGCGCCTACCCCGGCCGGCGACAGGGCCCAGTCGCCCGCCGAGGGTTCCGCCGAGCCTGCCGCCGACGGCGAAGCGACCACTGACGAGAGCACGACGCAGACCGCCGACGTTGGCGAGGCCCCGGCGAGCGACGTCGCCGCCTCAAGCGAGGCCGACGAGGCGACCGAGACCGTCGATCGCACCGTGCTGGAGCTGACCTTCAACGAGCAGTCCTGGACCGAGATCTTCGATGCCGACAACCAGCGTATCTTCGTCGGCCTCCAGCAGCCCGGCACCTCGGCCCGGGTCGAGGGCACGCCGCCGTTTCGCCTGACCGTGGGCAACGCCACCGGCGTCGAGCTCAACTGGGGCGGCGAGCCCGTCGACCTCACGGCCCGCGCCGGCGCCAACAACGTCGCCCGCTTCACCCTGGGAGAATGATTCCGTCATCATGCACGCACAATCCCCCATCGTTCGTCGCAAGTCGCGCCAGATCCACGTCGGCAAGGTGCCGGTCGGGGGCGACGCTCCCATCTCCGTCCAGAGCATGACCAACACCGATACCCTGGACGTGGCCGCCACCGTGGCCCAGATCCGCCAGCTCGAGGCCGCCGGCGCCGACATCGTGCGCGTCAGCGTGCCCGACATGGACGCCGCCGAGGCCTTCGGGCGCATCAGGCGCGAGGTCGAGGTGCCCCTGGTGGCCGACATCCACTTCGACTACAGGATCGCCCTGCGCGTCGCCGAGCTCGGCGTCGACTGCCTGCGCATCAACCCCGGCAACATCGGCCGCGAGGAGCGC
>JAWWBV010000322.1:0-3791 GCA_033720795.1 Halomonas sp.
CACGGCCACCAGGAAGGCCGGCGCCGCGATCTCGACCCGCGGCTTGCTGGCGGCGGCCGAGGCCCGTGCCCCACCCGCGCCATGGCCCTGCTGGGCCCCGCTGCGGTCGATGCGCTTCACGCCATTGGGCCCGATGAAGCCAACGGCATGGGGGTTCCGGCGGATCAGGCCGTGGGGCCCCATCCATTCGCTGGCCGCTCCGCGGCCGGCACTTTCTCCCAGTGCCCCCAGCACTGCCAGGTGCTGGGGATGCAGGCGATTGCGGGCGATCCACTCCTGGCGGGGATCGCGACGTCGGATGTCGCTCATGACACTACCTCCTCGGCCAGCGGACGGGCCGTCCGCGCCGGCCCCTTGGCGTGCCCGGCCGGCGGCTCGACCAGGGCGTCGGCCACCAGCTCGGCGATATCGCGGACCTCGGCGGCGCTGTCGACCACGCCCTCCAGCATGGCGGTGCACTGGGGGCAGCCCACGGCCACCAGCTCCGCACCGGTCTCGCGCACGTCCCCCATGCGCATGTCCGGGATCCGCTGCTTGCCGGGGATGTCGGTGATCGGGGCCCCGCCACCGCCGCCGCAGCAGCGCGAGCGGAAGCCGGAGCGCTCCATCTCGGCGACCTCGATCCCCAGGGCGCGCAGGACATTGCGCGGGGCCTCGAACTCGCCGTTGTAGCGGCCCAGGTAGCAGGGATCGTGATAGGTCACACTGCCGCCCTTCCAGGGCCGGAAGGCCAGGCGCCCCGCCTCATGAAGTTCGGCGATGAAGGTGCTGTGGTGATGGACCCGGTAGTGTCCGCCCAGCTCGCCGTACTCGTTGCCCAGCACGTGGAAGCTGTGCGGGTCACAGGTGACGATCTGCAGGAAGCGGTACTTGGCCAGGGTGGCGATGTTGCGCCGGGCCAGGCTCTGGAAGGTCGCCTCGTCGCCCAGGCGGCGCGCCACGTCGCCGCTGTCACGCTCCTCGTTGCCGAGCACGGCGAAGTCGACGCCGGCGGCGCGCAGCACCTTGACCAGCGAGCGCAGGGTACGCTGGTTGCGCATGTCGTAGGCCCCGTCGCCCAGCCACAGCAGCACGTCGACCTGCTGCAGGTCCGCCATCAGCGGCAGTTCCAGGTCGGCGGCCCAGTGCATCCTCGCTCCGGGGTCGAAGCCGCCAGGGTTATCGGTGGCGATCAGGTTGTCGAGGACCTCGGGCCCCTTGTTGGGCGTGTTGCCGTGCTCCAGGGTCAGGAAGCGGCGCATGTCGACGATGGCATCGACGTGCTCGATCATCATCGGGCACTCCTCGACGCAGGCCCGGCAGGTGGTGCAGGACCACAGGGTCTCGGCATCCACCAGGGCCTTGCCCTCCTGACCGTGTGAAGGGAACACGATGGGTCCCTGGGCATGGCCCTGGTGCTCGCCCACCGGCTTGCCGGGGTACGGGCTGCCGGCATAGGCGGCGTCGCTGCCGCCGGCCATGCCGACGACCATGTCCTGGATCAGCTTCTTGGGATTGAGCGGCTGGCCGGCGGCGAAGGCCGGGCAGGCCGCCTCGCAGCGACCGCACTGCACGCAGGCATCGAAGCCGAGCAGCTGGTTCCAGGTGAAGTCGGCGGGTTTCTCGACGCCCAGCGGGGCCTCGGGATCCTCCAGGTCCAGGGCCTTGAGGCCGGTGGAGCGGCCGCTCCCTCCCGCCCTGGTGGAGAAGCGCTCGGGCCGACGGTGGAAGGCCAGGTGCAGGGCCCCGGCGAAGGCGTGCTTCATGGGCCCGCCCCAGGTCATGCCGAAGAACATCTCGCCCAGGCCCCAGACCAGCACGGCCAAGAGCGCCAGCGCCAGCATCCAGCTACCGCTCCCTTCGAGGAAGCCTTCGGGCAGCAGGCC
This sequence comes from Halomonas sp., assembly GCA_033720795.1. Taxonomy (GTDB): domain Bacteria; phylum Pseudomonadota; class Gammaproteobacteria; order Pseudomonadales; family Halomonadaceae; genus Halomonas. Next base: position 1,866 of record JAWWBV010000322.1, read on the forward strand.
CACCGTGGGCAGGGTGATGGCGAAGACGCTCAGCGAGAAGGCCATCAGGCTCTTGGGCAGGCGCATCCACGGGCCCCTGGAGAGCCGTGACGGCGGGTGGCGGCGCCGACGGGCCACGAAGCAGCTGCCGACGAACATGGTCGCGCTGGCGGCGAGCAGCAGCCAGCCGAGCGCGCCCTCGGCGACCTCGGCCCCCAGGCCCAGTCCATGCACCAGGATCATCAGCACGGCCGCGGCGACGAAGCCGCCGGCGGTGGCCACGTGGGTGTTGGACATCGCCTTGTCGCGGGCCACCACATGGTGAAGATCCACCAGGTAGCGCCGCGGCATGGCGGCGAGCCCCTTGAGCAGGGAGACCCGGGCGGGACGCCCCTGGCGCCACAGGCGGACACGCCGCCCGGCGCCGATCACCGCCAGCGCCAGGGCGGCGGCGATCAGGATCGGCAGGAGGGTATCGAGCATCTCGGCTCACCTCGCACTCTTGGAATTGTTGGGCGACCCGGTCATCGCGACCGGGCCGTTGAGGCCGCTTGTGTCGACGCCGCGCTCGGCTAGAAGTCCTTGCAGAGGCGCAGGGCGTCGTAGATCGCCGCATGGGTATTGCGCGGCGCGGTGCAGTCCCCCAGACGGAACAGCAGGAAGCCGTCGCCGTCCTCGGCGCTCTCCTCGACCAGGCACGGCTGGGGCTGGATGGCGTAGAGTGCCTCCAGGTCCACCTGGCCCCTGTTGCGGGAGCGGGGCTTCAGGGCGTAGTAGAGGGCCTCGTCGGGCCGCACGCCGTTCTCGACCACCACCTGATCGACCACGCGCTCCTCCTGGGCGCCGGTGTACTCGTTCTCGAGCACCGCCACCAGGGCATCGCCCTCCCGGTAGACCCTGTGCAGCATCAGGTCGGAGGTCATGATCACCTCCTTCTCGTAGAGGCTGCGGTAGTAGGTCGGGAAGGTGGTGCCGCCCACCGCCGCCCCGGGCTTGATGTCGTCGGTGACGATCTCGACCCTGGCCCCCTTGTCGGCCAGGAAGTCCGCCGCCGAGACGCCGGAGAACTCGCAGATGGCGTCATAGATCAGCACGTTCTTGCCCGGCGCCACGCGGCCGCTGAGCACATCCCAGGTGCTGACCACCAGGCTCTCCTCGGGGTGCTCCGAGTAGCCCCACTCCGGGAACTGGCTGAGGAAGGGCTGGCCGCCGGTGGCCAGCACCACGATGTCCGGGCGCAGATCCAGCAGGGTCGCTTCGTCGGCCCGGGTGCCCAGGCGCAGGTCGACGCCAAGGCGCGAAAGCTCGAGCTGGTACCAGCGAGTGATGCCGGCGATCTGATCGCGCTGGGGCGCCTTGGCCGCGATGGTGATCTGGCCGCCCAGCTGCTCCGCGGCCTCGAACAGGGTGACGTCGTGGCCCCGCTCGGCGGCCACCCGGGCCGCCTCCATGCCGCCGGGGCCACCGCCGACCACGACCACTCTGCGCTTGGCGCCTTCGGTCTTCTCGATGATGTGCGGCAGGCCCAGGTACTCCCGCGAGGTCGCGGCGTTCTGGATGCACAGCACGTCCAGGCCCTGGTACTGGCGATCGATGCAGTAGTTGGCGCCGACGCACTGCTTGATCTGGTCGACCTGGCCCATCTTGATCTTGGCGATCAGGTGGGGGTCGGCGATGTGCGCCCGGGTCATGCCGACCAGGTCGACGTAGCCGCCCTCGAGGATGCGCTCGGCCTGGTTGGGGTCCTTGATGTTCTGGGCATGGATCACCGGCACCTTGACCACTTCCTTGATGCCCGCCGCCAGATGCAGGAAGGGCTCCGGCGGATAGGCCATGTTGGGAATGACGTTGGCCAGGGTGTTGTGGGTATCGCAGCCCGAACCGATCACGCCGAAGAAGTCGACCTGGTCGGTGGCGTCGTAGTAGGCGGCGATCTGTTTCATGTCC
>JAWWBV010000323.1:0-3788 GCA_033720795.1 Halomonas sp.
CAAGGGCGTCAACGTCATCGAGCAGAACCTCGACGAGGGGCTCGCCAACTTCGACGACAACGCCTGCGACCTGGTGGTGATGACCCAGGCGCTGCAGGCGCTGCGCCGCCCCGACCTGATGCTCGACGAGATGCTGCGCGTCGCCGAGGAGGCGATCATCACCTTCCCCAACTTCGCCTACTGGCGCCACCGTGCCTACCTCGGCTTCAAGGGCTACATGCCGGTCTCGCGCTCGCTGCCCCACGCCTGGTACGACACGCCCAACATCCACCTCTCGACCTTCAACGACTTTGAACGCCTGTGCCGCGACAAGGGTCTGAGCATTGTCGACCGGGCGGTGGGCATCGGCGATCACGAGGGCCACTGGACCTCGCGCTGGTGGCCCAACCTGTTCGGCGAGATCGCCATCTTCCGGGTCGCCCGCCGGCCATGAGCCCGGAGGGGGCCCAGACGCCGTTGCCCAGAGGGAGAACCGACGATGATGCGACACAGCCTGACGGCCCTGATGCTGGGACTTTTCCTGCTGGCGGCCCTGCCCACCCAGGCCCAGCAGTTCGAGCAGGTGGAGGACTACCAGATCCACTACAGCGCCGTGAACACCAGCTTCCTGCCGGAGGCGGTGGCCCGGGAGCATGGCATCCAGCGCAGCCAGGCCATGGCGCTGCTGAATGTCAGCGTAATGGAGCGCCTCGAGGACGGCTCGACCCGCCCCGTCATCGCCTCGGTCGACGGTCGCAGCGCCGCGCTCGATGGCAGCGACGGCAGTCCGCTGGCCTTTCGCAGCCTGCGCATCGACGACACGCCCTCCCAGGTCGCGGTGTTCCGCATCCGCGAGGACGAGCCGATGCGATTCGACCTGCGCGTGCGCTACGACCGCAATGCCGAGCCCGCCGAGGTGAGCTTCATCCAGCGCTTCTACATCGATCGATGAGCGCCCCGACCGAAGACGCCATCGCACCGCCCATCGCCCACCTCGCCGAGCTCACGGCCACCGCCTCGCTCGGCGTGCGCCTGCCCGACGGGCGCGATGCCCTGCTGGTGCGGGTGCATGGCCGGGTCAGCGCCTTCGAGAACCGCTGCCCCCACCAGGGCGTGCCCCTCGAGGCCGAACCGGACCGTTTCCTGGAGGCCGGTGGCGAGCTGATCCAGTGCGCCATGCACGGCGCGCTCTTCCTGCCCGAGGGCGGCGAGTGCGTGTTTGGCCCCTGCCAGGGCGATCACCTGCGTGAGATCCCCGTCTCAGTCGACGACCACGGAGGCATCCACCTCGCGGGTGAGTGAGACCGGCACTCCCCTCCCCAGGCGCACCGCGACCGGCACGCCCGCCTCGCGGATGAACTCGCAGCGCCGCGCCAGCACCTCCACGCCCCGCGCGGCCGCCTCGCGCAGGGTCGCCGCGTAGACCGGATCGAGATGGGTCGCCGGCGCCACGTCCTCGATACCCTCGTGAGCCACGCAGAACAACAGCACGGCGCGATGTCCCCGCTCGGCCAGCGCCGCCAGCGCCTCGAGATGGCGCCGCCCCCGGGCGCTGACCGCGTCGGGGAAGTAGCCGTGCCCGTCGGCCTCCTTGAGCGTCACCTGCTTGACCTCGACGAAGGCCGTGGCGCGGTGCGGGGCCTCGAGGCAGAAGTCGAGCCGGGTGCGCTCGCGTCCCTCGCCCTCGCTGGCCCCCTCGCCCGGGCTCGCCAGGCGCACCTCGCGACGGATCTCCGCGTAGCCCGCAAGCTCCTCCACCCGATCCTCACGCAGCGCCTCCTCGACGATGCGGTTGGCACGCCCGGTATGCACCGAGGCCGCCGCCACGCCGCCCTCGGGCCGGAGCAGCTCGATCAGCTCCCAGGTCCAGCCCAGCTTGCGCGCCGGGTTGTGGCTCGCGGCGAGCCACACCCGGCAGCCCGGTACGTTCACCGCGCGCATCGACCCGGTGTTGGGGCAGTGGGCCACCACCTCGCGACCGTCGTCGAGGCGCACGTCGGCCAGGAAGCGCTTGTAGCGACGCAGCAGGGTGCCGGGCACCAGGGGCGGATACCTCATCCGCGACGCGCCAGGAAGCGCTCGAGGCGGCTCACCGCCTCCTCGAGGCGCGCCTCGCCGGTGGTGAAGGCGATGCGCACGTGGTGCTCGCCGCCCGCCAGGGCGAAATCGGTGCCCGGGGTGATGGCGACGTTCTCCTCCTCGAGCAGCGCACGGCAGAAGGCCTCGCTGTCATCGCTGTAGCGGGAGATATCGAGCCACAGGTAGAAGGCCCCCTGGGGCGGCAGCGAGGGTGCCAGCCCCAGCCGCGAGAGGCCGGCCAGCAGGGCGTCGCGACGCCCGCCGAGGTCGCGGCGCCGCGCCTCGAGGAGCTCGCGGCACTCGGGCGTGAAGGCCTCCAGGGCGGCGTGCTGGGCCGGGGTGGAGGCGGCCAGGAAGACGTTCTGGGCCAGCCGGGTGAGCGGCTCGATCGCCGCCTCGGGCGCCACCAGCCAGCCCAGGCGCCAGCCGGTCATGCCGAAGTACTTCGAGAAACTGTTGACCACGAAGGCATCCGGGGCGATCGCGGCCACCGAGAGCGGCGGCAGATCGAAGCAGAGCCCCTGGTAGATCTCGTCGACCAGCAGATCGCCGCCGCGCGCCTTGACGGTGTCGGCCACCGCCGCGAGACGGCCGGCGTCGAGCATGTGGCCGGTGGGGTTGGAGGGCGTGGCCAGCATGGCGAGCCGAGTGGCGTCGCGCCAGTGGCGCGCCACCAACTCGGCATCCAGCTGCCAGCCGCTTGCCGCCCCCACCGGCACGGCATCCACCTCGGCGCCGGCCAGGGCCATGAAGTGGCGGTTGCAGGGGTAGTTGGGGTCGGCCATCAGCACCCGGTCGCCGGGGCCCGCCAGCAGCTGGCTGGCCAGCAGCAGCGCCCCGGAGGCTCCGGGCGTGATCAGGATGCGCGCCGGGTCGACCCCGGCACCGAAGTGCTCGGCGTAATGCCCGGCGATCGCCTCGCGCAGCGCCGGCAGACCGGCCGCCGGGGTATAGCGGGTGTGGCCGGCGCCCAGGGCGGCACGGCCGGCCGCCACCACGGGTGCGGGGGTCGCGAAGTCGGGCTCGCCGATCTCCAGGTGGATGACGTCGTGGCCGGCGGCCTCCCGGGCCTGGGCGGTCTCCAGCAGGCTCATCACGCGAAAGGGGGCGATACGCGCCACCCGGGCATTCCAGGACATCCGTGGCTCCTCTGGTCGCGCCGGAGAGCGAAGGGCATCTTTCCGACGGCCGGTGGTCAAATTTGGCATGTTACGACTTTTGGCGTGACGCCGCAGTCCCGACGTCCAGGGCCATCGCAGAGAGTTTGACAGCTCGGTGGCTCGAGGCTGACCTGGCGACTAGCCTACGAGGAGGCGCTGTGAACCCCTCCCTGGGCGCTACCGACGTCATCCTTGGCGTAGGACCTCCCCTTCGGCTTGCCCCCAGCGCCTCTTGATTCCGGTAACTGCGATAGCCCTGTCCCGACGTCGCCAGAGGTTGCAACGCCCGTCTTTTTCCGATAAACAAGCATCCCTTTGGCGTGAAATACCCTGCCCGCAGCAGGTATTGATCAGCAGTCACTCAAGACACGAGGCGGACCCATGCCAGTAGCAGAAAAGAAGATGGATGCTCCCAAGAAATTCACCCCGTACGAGCCGGCGGCGGGTGAAGAGTACATGAACGAGAAGCAGCTGGAGCACTTCCGCAAGATCCTGCTGGGCTGGAAACAGGAGCTCATGGAAGAGGTCGACCGCACCGTTCGCCACCTGCAGGAAGAGGCGAACAACTAC
>JAWWBV010000324.1:0-3771 GCA_033720795.1 Halomonas sp.
CGAGTCGAAGGCCAACCTCTTCGCCCAGCCCTGGTACCACCACCGGGTGACGGTGGAGGGCGGCGTGCTGGCCGCCCGGGCCTCACGGCTGCTCAAGGCGTTCTTCGCCGTCCGCCGCGGTGGTGACGAAGGCGACGATGGAGTGGCCGGCTAGAGGACCGGCGGAATCTGCTCGAAGAGCTCGACGTCGTCCCGGTCCGGCCGCCGGGCATTGAGTTCGTGGAACTGCTCCTGGCTGCGGTCGAGGTAGGCCAGGATCTCGTAGTAGCGGCGGATGTTGCGCACGTAGATCACCGGCTCGCCGCCCCGGGCGTAGCCGTAGCGCGTCTTGCTGTGCCACTCGCGCTCCTGCAGCAGCGGCAGCGAGTCGCGCACGTCGCGCCAGCGGTCGGGATCGCCGCCGCGCATCTCGGTGATCCGGCGGGCGTCGTAGAGGTGGCCTAGGCCGACGTTGTAGGAGGCCATGGCCATGAACAGGCGGTCGTCTCCGGTAATCGATGCCGGGAGCCGTTCCTCGATCTGGCGCAGGTAGCGGGCGCCGCCGTGGATGCTCTGGGCCGGGTCGAGGCGGTTGTCGACGCCGAGATCCCCGGCGGTGGCGTTGGTCAGCATCATCATCCCGCGCACCCCGGTGGGGGAGGTGGCCCGGGGCTCCCAGTGAGACTCCTGGTAGCCCAGCGCGGCCAGCAGCTTCCAGTCGAAGCCGGTGCTGCGGGCGGCCTCCCGGAACAGCTCGCCAAAGCGCGGCAGGCGCTCGCGGGCGTGGGCGATGAAGGTCCGGGCCCCCACGTATTCGAGGTAGTCGTCGTGGCCGAAGTAGCGGGCGACCAGGGCATCGAGCTCCTCACTACGGCGCAGCGCATCGAGGAAGCGGTTAGCCTCGCCGACCAGCCCCAGGCCTCGGCCGGCGGGGAAGGCCCAGGCCAGGGAGAGCGGCTTGCCGAGGGGGAAGCCGTCCTCGACTTCGGGGAAGAATAGCCGGTTGAGATGGAACTGGTGCTCGAAGATCACCGCGGCGTCCAGGGTGCCGTCGGCCACCTGGCCGAGCAGCTCGGCCACCTCCAGCTCGGCGGACTCCTTCCAGCTGAGCCAGGGGTGCTCCATCTGCAGCTCACGCAGCACCCGGTCGGTGCCGGAGCCGCGCAGGGTGCCGATCTCCAGCCTCTGCAGTTCCTCGATGTCCTCCGGCGGATGCAGGCCACGGCGGTAGACCAGCAGCGGCTGCAGCGGCATGATCGGTCGGCTGAACAGCACGCCCTCGAGGGTCGGGTCCAGGGGCAGGGCGGCCGCGCCCAGGTCGCCCTCCTCGCGCACCGCCTCGAGCACGCCGGGGATGTGGTGGTCGGCGTCCAGGGTCAGGCTGACCCCCAGGTGGTCGGCGAAGCGGCGTACCAGCTCGTACTCGAACCCGGTCGGGCCCTCGCGCCCCTCATAGTAGGTGGTGGGGGTATTGCGGGTATGCACGCTGAGAAAGTCCCGGGCGAGCACCTCCTCGAGGTGCGACGCCTCCGGGGGGCCACCGCGGTGGGGCAGCAACGCCAGCAGCAGGGCGCTGCACAGCAGGACGATCCCGCGCCAGGGGCGCCGGGAAGGGGCGGTCGCGAATGCGGGCATAGGGGCGGCGTGCGGCGATGAGACCGTCAACCATAACCAGCGGATCGATGGCTGTCACCTCCGGCGATTTCTCGCGCCCGGCGCTTTCCAGTATCATGTGCGCTCGTTGCCGCCGGCCGCGGCCCCGAATTCCCCCCTGTATCAGAGGCTCCAGGATATGCTCGAACTGCGAGGCGCGCCCGCCCTATCTGCTTTCCGTCATGCCAAGCTGTTGGACGCCCTGCGCGCATCCGTTCCCGAGGTCGAGTCCCTGCAGGCCGACTACGTCCACTTCGTCGACCATGACGGTGACCTGGACGAGGGTGAGCGGCGCCTGCTGGAGCAGCTGCTCGACTACGGCCCCGCGCGCCAGGACGTGCCCTCCGGCGAAGGCCAGCTGTTCCTCGTGGTGCCGCGCATCGGCACCCAGTCGCCCTGGTCCTCCAAGGCCACCGACATCGCCCACAACTGCGGGCTTGGCCGGGTGCGGCGCCTCGAGCGCGGCGTCGCCTATCGGGTCAAGGTGGCCGGCACGCTCGCCGAGGCCGCCTTCGAGCGCCTCCGGGCCGCCCTGCACGACCGCATGACCGAGACCGTGCTGGCCGACCCCTCCGACGCCGCCCAACTCTTTGCGCACCACGCCCCCGCGCCGCTGGGCAGCGTGGACATCCTCGAGGGCGGCCGCGAGGCCCTCGAGGTCGCCAACGTCGAGCTGGGACTGGCGCTGGCCGAGGACGAGATCGACTACCTCTGCGAGGCGTTCCGCGAGCTGGGCCGCAACCCCGCGGACGTCGAGCTGATGATGTTCGCCCAGGCCAATTCCGAGCACTGCCGCCACAAGATCTTCAACGCCGACTGGCTGATCGACGGCGAGGCCCAGGAGCGCTCGCTGTTCAAGATGATCAAGAACACCCACGAGCGCTCGCCCGGCGACATCCTCTCCGCCTACAGCGACAACGCGGCGGTGATCCGGGGCTCGGAGGCGCCGCGCTTCTATCCCGCGCCGCTGACCGGCCGGGGCGAGGAGCGCGCCGTCTACGGTGCCACCCACGAGCCGATCCAGATCCTGATGAAGGTGGAGACCCACAACCACCCCACGGCCATCGCGCCGCATCCGGGCGCGGCCACCGGCGCCGGCGGCGAGATCCGCGACGAGGGCGCCACCGGCATCGGCGGCAAGCCCAAGGCGGGCCTGACCGGCTTCACCGTCTCCAACCTGCGCATTCCCGAGTTCGTGCAGCCCTGGGAGGCCTTCGATTACGGCAAGCCCGAGCGCATCCAGTCGGCGCTTCAGATCATGCTCGAGGGGCCGATCGGCGGCGCCGCCTTCAACAACGAGTTCGGCCGCCCGAACCTCGCCGGCGTCTTCCGCACCTACGAGCAGGACGCCCTGGGGCGTGACGGCATCGAGCGGCGCGGCTACCACAAGCCGATCATGCTGGCCGGTGGCTACGGCAACATCCGCGACGGCCACGTCCAGAAGGGCGAGATCCCGGTCGGCGGCAAGCTGATCGTGATGGGTGGGCCGGCGATGCTGATCGGCCTGGGCGGCGGCGCCGCCTCCTCCATGGCCTCCGGCGCCTCCAGCGCCGACTTGGACTTCGCCTCGGTGCAGCGCGGCAACCCCGAGATGGAGCGCCGGGCCCAGGAGGTCATCGACCGCTGCTGGGCGCTGGGCGAGGCGAACCCGATCCGCTTCATCCACGACGTCGGCGCCGGCGGGCTCTCCAACGCCCTGCCCGAGCTGGTCAAGGACGGCGAGCGCGGCGGGCTCTTCGACCTGCGCGCCGTGCCCAACGCCGAGCCGGGCATGAGCCCGCTGGAGATCTGGTGCAATGAGGCCCAGGAGCGCTACGTGCTCGCCGTGGCCCCGCAGGACCTCGACACCTTCGAGGCACTCTGCGAGCGCGAGCGCTGCCCCTATGCCGTGGTCGGCGAGGCCACCGAGGCCCACCACCTGGCGGTGACCGACGGCCACTTCGAGAGCCAGCCGGTGGACCTGCCGATGAGCGTGCTGTTCGGCAAGCCGCCGAAGATGCAGCGCGAGTTCAGCCGCCAGACCAATACCCTGTCCGGCGTGATGCTCGACAACCTCGACCTGCGCGAGGCGATGGACCGGGTGCTGCGCCTGCCCGCCGTGGCCTCCAAGAGCTTCCTGATCACCATCGGCGACCGCTC
>JAWWBV010000325.1:0-3765 GCA_033720795.1 Halomonas sp.
CGAGCAGCTCGGCCTCGCCTCGGATCACGCGGCGATCAAGCGCTTCATCGACCGCCACGCGCCGATTCCCGAGGAGATTGCCCTGCCGGACGCCCCCTGCTGGAACGAGGGCCAGGCGGAATTCCTGCGCGAGGCCCTCGAGGAGGATGCCGACTGGGCCGAGGTGGTCGATCACCTCGACGCCTCGCTGCGCAAGGGCTGAGGCTCACGAGTCGAGAGCAGCGGTAAAGGCCAGGCCCTCACGGCACGCCGCCGCCCGTCATCGTGACGGGCGGCGGCGTCTTTCGGCCATGCATGAATGTCGCTGGAGGCGGGACGCCCGGCGCGGGAGGGCTAGAGCCGCGCCTCGACGCGCTCCAGGATCTGGCGGCTCACCTTGCCCACCAGGGGCCTCGCCGCCCGGTTGACGGCCTTCTCCAGCAGCCGATTGCGGATCGTGTAGGTCAGGGTCAGGGCCACCTCGGTACCGCCCTCGACGGGGGTCAGGCGGTAGCAGCCCCGATTATGGACGCCGTCCAGCGACTCCCAGGCCAGCACCTCCGGCGAGCGTGCCTCGGTGATGGCGACATCGAAGGTCCAGTCCATCCCCACCGCGTGGACGTGCCAGCGGTAGCGGTCCTTCCCCAGCGGCTCGATGGCCTGGATCATGTCGGAGTAGTCGGCGAAGTCCTCGACCCGCTCGAGCAGGGCGAAGACCCGTTCCGGGGGTGCCTTGAGAATCGCGCTGTGTTCGATGGTCGCCATGACGCTCCCTGTGTGACTGCCAACGGCTCGCTAGCCAATCGTCCCCTACCTTGTCGCCGACGGCCGGTGATGTCCAGCCGCATGTCGGCTCAGAGGTCGCGCATCAGCAGCGCGAACTCGATGCGCTCGGGGGCGATCGCCTCGCCCGGCACGGGGATGCGCACCACGTGGCCGGAGCCCGGGGCCGCCCCCACCGACTCGCCGCGCCGGTTCTCGATGTGCTCGAGCGTGAAGCGGCGGTTGCCGCCCGGCAGCATCAGCTCCATGGAGTCGCCGACCTCGAAGCGGTTCTTGACGTCGATCTCCAGCACGCCGCGATCCGGGTCGTAGGCGGTGACCTCGCCGACGAACTGCTGGTGCACGCCCACCGAGTTGCCCTGCTCGTAGTTCTGGTACTGGTCGTGGACGTGGCGGCGGTAGAAGCCCTCCGTATAGCCGCGGTTGGCGAGGTTGTCGAGCTCGTCCATCAGGCGCATGTCGAAGGGGCGGCCGGCCACGGCGTCGTCGATGGCGCGGCGATAGACCTGGGCGGTGCGCGCCACGTAGTAGGGTGACTTGGTGCGCCCCTCGATCTTCAGCGAGGTGACACCCATCTCGGCCAGGCGCGGCACGTGCTGCACCGCGCGCAGGTCCTTGGAGTTCATGATGTAGGTGCCGTGCTCGTCCTCGTAGACCGGCATCAGCTCGCCCGGCCGGCTGCGGTCCTCGATCAGTGCCGAGAGCTCGTCCTGCCCCTCGGTGCCGCCGGCGGTGGCGGTGCTCGCCTCGGCACTGCCGCCGCCCGAGGCGATCAGCCCGCTATCCTGACCCGGGGTCCAGATGCCGCTGGCGGCGTGGGCGCGGGCCGAGTTGGCCGGCACCAGGTCGCCGGTCTCGTCCTCGGCGGCCGCCACGGTGTTGTACTTCCAGCGGCAGGCGTTGGTGCAGGTGCCCTGGTTGGGGTCGCGGTGGTTGAAGTAGCCGGAGAGCAGGCAGCGCCCGGAGTAGGCGATGCAGAGCGCGCCGTGGACGAAGGTCTCGATCTCGAGATCCGGGCACTCGGCGCGGATCTGGGCGATCTCCTCGAGCGACAGCTCCCGGGACAGGATGATGCGGCTGATGCCCTGCTGCTGCCAGAACTTCGCGGCCGCGTAGTTGACCACGTTGGACTGCACCGAGAGGTGGATCACCTGCTCGGGCCAGCGCTCGCGGATCATCATGATCAGGCCGGGATCGGACATGATCAGCGCGTCCGGCCCGGCCTCGATCACCGGCTCCATGTCGCGCAGGTAGGTCTTGAGCTTGCTGTTGTGCGGCGCGATGTTGGAGGCCACGTAGAACTGCTTGCCCCGCTCGTGGGCGTAGGCGATGCCCTTGTGCAGGTTGTCGATCTTGAAGTCGTTGTTGCGCACGCGCAGCGAGTAGCGCGGCTGGCCGGCATAGACGGCATCCGCCCCATAGGCGAAGGCATAGCGCATGTTCTTGAAGGTGCCGGCGGGCGACAGCAGTTCAGGGGCTTTCATGGAATTCACCGTTGTCAGGACGATGGCACCGTCGACGGCCGCGGCCGCGGGGGTGCAAGGGGTGTGGGAAGGCGCGAAAGTCTAGCAATTGGCAGCGATTCTGGCCAGATCCGGCGGCCTTGCGTACACTATCGCGCGCCGGACCGGACCCCGGCGCCCTCTCCCGCCGCGTGGCCCGATACGCGGCGGGGGCGACAAATTCTCCGACCAGAGTCTCCGACATGACCCACTCCCCCGCTCCCGCTACCGTGGTGATCTACTCCGGCGGCATGGACTCCTTCACCGTGCTGCACCGCGCCCTGCGCGAGGGCCTCGACGTCCACGCCCTCTCCTTCGACTACGGCCAGCGCCATCGCCGCGAGCTCGAGGTGGCCGCGCGCGTCTGCCGCGAACTCGGCGTGCCCCACCAGGTGGTCGACATCACCGCCATCCACGGCCTGATCGACTCGTCGGCACTCACCGACGCCAGCCGCGCCATGCCGGAGGGCGACTACGCCGAGGACAACCTGACCGCCACCGTGGTGCCCAACCGCAACATGGTGCTGCTGTCGCTCGCCATCGCCAAGGCCGTCAACATCGGCGCCGGCCGGGTCGACTACGGCGCCCACGGCGGCGATCACGTGCTCTACCCGGACTGCCGCCCCGCCTTCGTCGAGGCGATGAACGACGTGGCCGGCATCGCCAACTTCGCGCCGGTGACGATCCACGCCCCCTACCTGCGTTCGAGCAAGGCCGAGATCCTCGCCGAGGGCCTGGCCATGGGCCTCGACTACGCCGACACCTGGACCTGCTACCGCGGCGAGGACCTGGCCTGCGGGCACTGCGGCAGCTGCCGGGAGCGCCTGGCGGCCTTCGCCGCCCACGGCGCCGTCGATCCCCTGGGCTATCGACAGCGGCCCGACCCCGCCGCCGAGGCAGAGCGACCCAAGGCCGACGCCGATCCCGACGCGGGAGAGTCCTGATGTACAGCGTCAAGGAAGCCTTCTACTCGCTGCAGGGCGAGGGGGGCCAGGCGGGGCGCGCCAGCGTCTTCTGTCGCTTCAGCGGCTGCAACCTCTGGTCGGGCCGCGAGGCGGATCGCGCCACGGCGGCCTGCCGCTTCTGCGATACCGACTTCGTCGGCACCGATGGCCAGCACGGCGGTCGCTTCCGGGATGCCGCGGCGCTGGCCGACCACCTCACCTCGCTCTGGCCCGATCATGGCGGGGTGGCCACCCCCTACGTGGTGTTCACCGGCGGCGAGCCGCTGCTCCAGCTCGACGCGGCCCTGGTCGCCGCCATGCACGAGCGCGGCTTCGAGGTCGCGGTGGAGACCAACGGCACCCTGCCGCCCCCCGCCGGCATCGACTGGCTCTGCGTGAGCCCCAAGGGCGACAACCCGCTGGTGGTCACCGGCGGCGACGAGCTCAAGCTGGTCCACCCCCAGGCCGGGATCACCCCCGAGCGCTTCGCGCGGCTGGACTTCGCCCACTTCTTCCTGCAGCCCATGGACACCGCCCCCGGGGGCCTCTCGGGCGAC
>JAWWBV010000326.1:0-3763 GCA_033720795.1 Halomonas sp.
CTTCAGCACGCCCCCCAGGTGGCGGACGATGACCATGGCGGTCTCGACCATCGCCTCGAAGGCCGCCGCGGTGTCGCTGGCACCCGGCAGCGGCATCAGCAGGGTGATGCCCTGGGTGCGGAAGTCGTCCATGGCCTCGATGGGGAAGGTCCCCGGCTTGACCACGTTGACCATCGAGAACTGCAGGCGGCTGTCCGGGTCCTCGGTCTCGAAACGGTGGAAGATGCCCATGTCGCGGCCGTAGCGCAGCCCGCAGGCCAGCATCAGGTCGAGCAGCGCGGTACCCGAGAAGCCCTCCTCGTCCCGGGACATCACGCTGATCACCAGGATCTCCTCGGCGTGGCTCAGGGTCTCGCGGGCGTGCTCGGCGTTGACGTCGTGGCGCAGCGCCTTCTCGAGCACCGGGTGGGCACGCACCACGTCGTCGCGCGGGGGACGCTCGTCCATGGCGGCCTCGTCGGCCGGCGTCTCCGCGTACGCGTCGGCGGCCTCGGGCTGTTCGTGCCGGCGGCGCGACGGGGTGAAGAGCGGATCGTCATCGTCGGCGCGGGCCACCGTCTCGGCCTCGAGGCGGCGCCGCTCGGCCTCGCGCACGGCCTGCTCGTGCTCGGCCTTCTTCCGCTCCGCGGCCTCCCGGGCGGCCTTCTCGGCGCGGGCCTGCTCGCGGCGCTGCTTCTCGTCGCGCTTGTGCTCGCGACGGTCGTGCAGCGACTTCTGCAGGGAGGCACCGAAGCGCTGCATGGAGGAGCCGACGCGCCTGGAACCGCTCTTCAGGGAGTCCCCCATGCCCTCGAGGTCCACCAGCCGGTAGCGCTCCTCGTCGGCATAGCCGTCATGATCCTCGGGATCGGCGGCCAGGGCACCGATGCCCTCGGCGGCCTCGTCGGCGGCCCTTGCCTCGGAGGTCTCCGGGTGGGTCAGCGCTGGCTCACGGCGCCCGTCGCCGGCCGAATGGTCGGCGCGCGCGGGCGCGATCTCTTCCTCGGCAACGTCGGGGTCGCGGGGCGCGTCGCGATGCACGACATCGTCGTAGCGATCCCGCGCCCGCTCGTCCCGCGGCGGGGTGGCGCGGGGACTCTCCGCCGGCACCGAACCCTGCCGAGCCGGCTGCGCCGAATCCTGCCGGGCGTCCGTCTCGGCCGGCCTGGCCTCCTCGGCGTGGCGCCGGAACTCCGACAGCACCCGCGAGGGGCCGGGATGCTCCTGGCGCTGCAGCTTGGGCTTGGGACGCACGCCCCCCTCTTCCGCCGGCCTGACGACCCGCGCCCCTCCGTTGGGCAGCTCCCAGTTGATTTCGGCCCGCCGGGCCTCGGCGTCGGGGTCCACCGAGGGCTCGGCGTGCTCGTCAGGCGCGTTGCTCTCGACCTGGTCCAGACGCGGAACGCGGCGTTGACGCTGCAGGCGACGTACGCCATCGATGACGATGAGGGTCACCAACGCCAGCCCTAGTATGATCAGCCACTCTCTTAATTCCATGGGTCGTCATGCCTTTTGCTAAGGCGCCATGCCTGATGGTTGTCCGTCAACAGCATAGCGCGATTGCCAAAAAAAGGGCCAATTCTTTTATTTGTCAAGCTCGGTATTCTCATGCCGTCACTCGACCTGACCCTTCGCAATCGCCCTTCAGGTTCCCCATGCGTCCATGCACTACCGTCATCTTTGTCTTCCTTGTTAACCCGTTTACCGTTGACGTTCAAGCCCATCAGGCCTCGGCCAGGGCCGCGGCCTCCTCCACGCCCACCGAGACCAGGCGCGAGACCCCCGGCTCCTGCATGGTCACCCCCATCAACCGTTCCGATGCCTCCATGGCGATCTTGTTGTGGGTGATATAGATGAACTGAACAGTATCAGACATCTCCTTCACCAGCTTGGCATAGCGTCCTACGTTTGCATCATCCAGCGGCGCATCGACCTCGTCGAGCATGCAGAAGGGCGCCGGATTGAGCTGAAAGATGGCGAAGACCATCGACAGCGCGGTGAGGGCCTTTTCTCCCCCGGAGAGCAGGTGAATGGTGCTGTTCTTCTTGCCCGGGGGGCGCGCCATGATGGCCACGCCGGTCTCCAGCAAATCCTCGCCGGTCAGCGTCAGCCACGCGGTTCCACCCCCGAAGACTCGCGGGAAAAGTCCCTGCAGCCCGTTGTTGACTCGCTCGAAAGTGTCGCGGAAGCGCGTGCGGGTCTCCTGATCGATCCGGCGGATCGCCCGATCCAGGGTCTCCAGGGCCTCGCTGAGCTCGGCGTGCTGGGCCTCCAGGTAGTCGCGTCGCTCGGCCTGCTGGTCGTACTCCTCGATGGCCGCCAGGTTGATGGCCCCCAGCCGCCGGATGCGCTCGCCGACCTCCTCCAGTCGGGTCTGCCAGGCGGATTCGGTGGCGTTGGGGTCGAGGTGCTCGGCCAGGCTCGCGGCATCGTGGTTCAGCTCGGCGAGCT
The DNA here is from genome assembly GCA_033720795.1 of Halomonas sp. Lineage (GTDB taxonomy): Bacteria > Pseudomonadota > Gammaproteobacteria > Pseudomonadales > Halomonadaceae > Halomonas. Next base: position 2,431 of record JAWWBV010000326.1, read on the forward strand.
GCTCGTCCTGGGTCTCGGCCTTGAGCGCGAGGGCCTGGACCTGCATGCGCGACTCCTGCAGGCGCTCGCGGATCCCCTCGAGGTTGCGCTCGTGCCCCTGGCGGGCCTGCTCGTCCTCGCGCAGGCGCTCGACCAGCTCGGCGGCCCGGGCGCGGGTCTCGTTGAGCACCCGCTCCTCGCGCTCGCGGCGGGCCAGCAGCTCGTCGAGGCGCTCGCGCCGCTCCTCGTCGGGCTCGTGGAGCCCCTCGCGGGCCTCCTCCAGTTCGGCACAGCGCAGCTCGAGGCGCTCGCGCGCCTCGCCGGCGCGGCCCTGCTGCTCGGCCAGGCCGGTGCGCTCGGTGGCCAGGCGCTCCTGCTCGAGGGCCAGGCGCTGGGCCTGATCGGCCATCGGGCGCTGGCGGGCGCGCAGCGCGGTCAGCCGCTCCCGGGCCTCGCGGCGCTGCCGCTCGAGGCGCTCGCGGGTCTCGGCGCCCTCCTCCAGCCGCGCCATGGCCGCCTGCCACTGCTCGCGGGCCTCCTCGATGGCCAGCATCGCCTCCTCGCGGGATTCGGCCAGCCCCTCGAGCTCCTCGGCGAGCTCGGCGGCGCGCCCCTCCAGGTGCTCGAGGCGGCTGGCGAGTCCGCTCTCCTGCACGGCCAGCTGCTGGCGCTGCTGCTCGAGCTCGCGCTCCTGCTGGCGCGTGCGCTCAAGCGCCGCCTCGGCCTGCTCGACGCGGGCCACGGCGTCCTCGAGACGCTGCTCCTGCTCGTCGAGGCGCGCCGCCACCTCGTCGAGGCTCTCGCGCACCTCCGCCTCGCGGCGGCGGCTGACCAGCAGGGCATCGGGCCCGGCGCCGGTGCCACGATGGCGCACCCAGCCCGCGCCGAGCCAGAGGCCGTCGGGGGTGATCAGGCTCTCGCCGGCGGCGAGCGCCTCGCGCGCGGCCCAGGCCGCCTCGCGGCTCTCGACGCAGCGGATGCCGGCGAGCCACTGGCCGGCCGCCCCGGCGCCGCGCACCCGGGCGGCGAGGCTCTCCGGCGGGGCCGGCACCTCCTTGGCCTCGAGCAGGCCGAGCTCGGCCTGGGGCGGCGCGGCCATGGCCTCCCGGGACGCGTCCCGAGGCGCCAGGCGCGCGCTCAGCCAGGGCGAGAGCACCCAGGAGACCGCCTCCTCCCAGCCGGGCTCGACCTCGAGCGCCTCGCCGAGGCGCGGGCGCTCCCCCAGTCCGTGGGCGCTCAGGTGGGCGTCGCGGGCCTCATCGTGATCGGCCAGGGCGGCCTCGATCAGGGCCCCCAGCGAGGCCAGCTCGCCCTGCAGGGTGCTGCGCCGCTGGCGGTCGACCTCGCGGGCCTC
>JAWWBV010000327.1:0-3762 GCA_033720795.1 Halomonas sp.
CTGGCGGTCTCGCCAGCCGGAGAACGCCAGGGTGATGCCGCGGGCGTGGGCGTAGGCCTCGAAGTGGTGGCCGGCCAGGCGCGCCGGGTAGAGGGTCTCGTTGAGGCTGTCGACGAGCCAGCCGGCGAGCAGCCGGGAGAGTGCCGCCTCGCGGGCCTCGCGGCTCGCCGCGGGGTGCTGGAGGCTGAAGCGCCACTCCACCTGGGGAGTGTCGAAAGAGGCGTCCGCCATGTGCCAGAAGTCGAACCCCGCCTCGTCGATGGCCAGGCTCGGGGCCTCGTCCTGCGCCTCGATCAGCGTGAGGTCCGAGGCGATGTAGGGGTTGGGCTCGGGCAGGGCGATGCCGGGCAGCGGCTCGCCGGCCTCGTCCATGGCGACCTCGCGCCAGGGCGTCTCGAACCAGGGCGAGGTCCGGTCGCCTTCCACCTCCGGGCCGCTGTAGAGGCGCAGCAGGCGGTCGGGGCGCAGGCCGTCGAGCCACTGCGTGATCAGCTCGCGGTCGAAGCCGTCGTAGCGGTAGGGCGCGACGTTCACGTCCTCCAGCGGATAGCGCGAGAGGTTCATGGCCAGCCGCATGGCGTCACCCTGGGGGGCGCCGTGCTGCTGGAAGCGGAACTGCTGGTCGGCCAGCCGCGCCTGCTCCTCGTAGCGCCACGCCTCGAGGCCGTCCTCGCGGATGCGCTCGATGGCGGCGAACAGGCTCGCCTGGACGCGGGGCAGCGCCTCGGCGCCCTCCGGGGTCAGGCTGATGTCCACGGCGAACAGCGCCTGGCGGCCGTCGCCGCGGGTCACGCCGGCGGAGAGGCCGTCGGCCCAGCCCGCCTCGCGCAGCGCGGCGAACAGGCTGCCCTCGCCCTCGTGGCCGAGCAGATGGGCCAGGTAGTCGGCGGGCTTGTGGCGATAGGCGGTCTCGGGGTCGGGCACCGGGAACAGGAAGCTGACCCGCTGGCTGTCGCGCTCCGACTGGAGGCGCGCGGCGCGCGGCAGGTGCTGCGCCTCGACCAGCGGGGCCTCGATGCGCGGCCGGGCGAGGCCGCGGTCCGGCACGTCGGCGAAGCGCTCGGTGACCAGGCCCTCGAGTTCGTCGAGGGGCTGGGGGGCGACCACGGCCAGGTGCATGACGTTGGCGTCGTAGTGCGCCTCGTAGAAGTCGATCACCCGCTCGCGCAGGCTCGGCTCCCCCGCCGGCCGGTCGGCCAGGGTCTCGCGACTGCCCACCGAGAAGCCGGTGGTGGGGTGGGCGGGGTTGAGCAGCTGGTCGAGCACGTCCTGGGCGCGGCGGCCGTCGTCGTGCAGTCGCGCCTGGTACTCGGAGTGCACCACGTTGCGCTCGCTCTCCAGGCGCTCGGCGTTGAACAGCGGCGACACGAAGAAGCGGCTGAAGCGGTCCAGGGCACCGGCCAGGGCGTCGGGCTCGATGTCGAAGAAGTAGTTGGTGTCGTGGGGCGCGGTGAAGGCGTTGTGGCTGCCGCCGTGGCGACTCAGGTAGCCCTGGTAGGCGTCGGGGGCGGGATAGTCCTCGGTGCCGAGGAACAGCATGTGCTCGAGGTAGTGGGCCAGGCCGGCGAGATCCTCGGGATCCTGGGCGCTGCCCACGTCGACGTTCAGCGAGGCGGCGGCCTTGTCGGCCTCCGGGTCACTGACCAGCAGCACGCTGAGCCCGTTGTCGAGGGTCAGGGCGCGGTAGTGCCGGTCGTCGTGGGGGCTGACCTTGGGCGAGACGGTCGAATGAATGGCGTCGGCGCGGGCGGTCAGGCCCGTCAGCAGGGCCGCGGCAACGGCCAGCCAGGCGAGCAGGCGGCCCGGCTGGCGGCAAGAGTCAGTCGAGGCGTGATTCATCATCGCTCCTGTGAGACGGGATGGCGCAGCATGGGGCCGATGGGATGGGCGCAGCTCGGCTCCTCGCAGGCGGGGTCGTTGACCTTTCTGGAGACCGCAAAGGCGCCCAAAAGTTCCGCGGGGGCGGGGCCGAGCAGGGCCTGGGCCTTCTCCGGCGAGGTCTGCGGGTCGAGCCAGCGCGCGGCCTCTTCAGGCGCGATCACCGCCGGCAGGCGGTCGGTAATCGGTGCCAGCAGGGCGTTGGTCGGCACCGTGATCAGCGCCATGGAGTCGTGGTGCTCGTGGAGGCTGGTATGAAAGCGGCACCAGATCCCCGCCAGCAGCAGCGGGCCGCGATCCACACGGGTGATCAGGAAGGGCTGCTTGAAGCGCGGCTGGGGCTTCCAGGCATAGACGCCGCTGACCGGCACCAGGCAGCGCCGGGCGGCGAAGGCCTCGCGAAACATGGGGCGCGTCTGCAGGGCCTCGGCCCGGGCGCAGTGCGGCGCGTGATCGAGCACCTTGAGCCAGGGGGGCGTCAGCCCCCAGAAGGCCCTCGCCAGGCGCGCCCGGCCGGCGTCCAGGCGGATCATCGACAGCGGACGGCGCGGCGCCAGGTTGGGGCCGGTGATCAGGGCGGTCTCGGCGACCAGGTCGGGCAGCAGGCGCTCGAGGTCGAGCGGGGCGATGTGCAGTCGGCCGGCCATGGGGACTCCGAGTGGATGGCGCGTCAGGGTAACCAAGTCCATCGGCGGAGAAAAGCCGCGAACGCGGCGCGATCCTGCCGGCGACTTGCATCGCGAATGGGCTTGGATATGCTATCGAAAACAGTGTTCGATGAGAGTATCCTTGTCGTCCGACGCGCGCTGCGCGCCACCACTCCGCGAGGATCCCGATGGCTCGTCCCCGACAGCATGCCCCCGAGGCGCTCCATGCCCATGTCATGGAGGCCTGCGACGCCTGGCTCAGGCAGCATCCGGTCCACACGCTGTCGCTGCGGGCGCTGGCGCGCGAGGTCGGCTGTGCGCCCAGCACGCTGCTCAAGCTCTACGGCAGCTTCAGCAACCTGCTGCAGCACGTCAACGTCGAGAGCCTGGCGCGGCTGCGCGAGGTGATCGAGCCGCTGCTCGCCGATGAGCTGCCCGAGCGTCGTCTCAAGGCCCTGGCGCGGGCCTACTGGCAGTTCGCCCGCCAGGATCCCCATCGCTGGCAGCTGCTCTTCGACTATCCCCTGGCTCAGGAGGGCGAGCTCGACCAGCGCCAGAACGAGATGATCGAGGGGCTGTTCCTGCGCGTCGAGGCGACCCTCAAGGAGTACCAGCCGTCGCTGGACGACCTGGAGGCCTGGCGGCTGAGCCGCACGCTCTGGGGCAGCGTGCACGGCCTGGTCCAGCTGGGGCTCAACGAGCGCCTCGGCCGCCGGCAGGGCGAGCCGCTGGAGGTGGGCGAGCTGCTCGACCAGCTGCTCTCGACGATCCTGTCCGGCCTCGCGCGCGCACCGGACGCCTCGTGATGTCCTCGCTGCTGTGGGGGGCGACGGGGCTGGTGATGGCCGCGGGTGGCTGGCGACTGGCCAGCGCCCCTCATCCCTTCCTGCGACGCCTGCTCGCCCTGCTGCTCCACCTGGCCTATCGGCTGCGCTTTCGCGGTCGCGGGCAGATTCCCGCGAGCGGCCCGGCCATCGTCGTCTGCAACCACGTCAGCTTCATGGACGCCCTGGTGGTGGGCGTGGCCAGCCCCCGGCCGCTGCGCTTCTTGATGGACAAGCCGATCTACGACTCGCCCTGGCTCAACTGGCTGTTCCGCCGGGTGGGCGCCATTCCCGTGGACGCCGACCGGCGCGACCCGGGCAGCGTGCGCCAGGCGCTGGCCGAGGTCAGCCGGGCGCTGCGTCAGGGGGAGGTGGTGATGGTGTTTCCCGAGGGGCGCCTGACCCCGGACGGC
>JAWWBV010000328.1:0-3757 GCA_033720795.1 Halomonas sp.
CAGGGAGCGCCCCACCCTGCTGTTTCTCGACGAGATCCACCGCCTCAACAAGAGCCAGCAGGACGCCCTGCTGCCCCATGTGGAGTCGGGGCTGCTGACGCTGATCGGCGCCACCACCGAGAACCCCTCCTTCGAGGTCAACTCGGCGCTGCTCTCCCGCGCCCGGGTCCACGTCCTCAAGTCGCTCACCGAGGGCGAGCTGGTGGAGGTGATGCGGAGGGCGCTGGCGGACGAGACGCGCGGCCTGGGCACCCGGCGAATCCGGGTGGACGACGAGGTGCTGGCCCTGCTGGCCCGCGCCGCCGCCGGCGATGCCCGCCGGGCGCTGGGCCTGCTGGAAACCGCCTGCGACTTCACGCTGGACGAGGACGACGGCGAGCGCCTGCCCCGAGAGGCCCTGGAGGACGTGATCGGCCATACCGCCAGCGCCTTCGACAAGCAGGGCGACCACTACTACGACCTGCTCTCGGCGATCCACAAGTCGATCCGCTCCTCGCGCCCCGACGCCGCCCTGCTCTACATGGCGCGCTTCATGCAGGGTGGCGGCGACCCGCTGGACGTGATCCGGCGCCTGGCGGCCATCGCCTCGGAGGACGTCGGCAACGCCGACCCGCGCGCCCTGCCGCTCACCATGGCGGCCTGGGACGCCTACCTGCGCCTGGGCGACCACGAGGGCCAGCGGGCCATCGCCCACGCCGCCATCCACCTGGCGGTGGCGCCGAAGAGCAACGCCATCGACCGTGCCTGGAAGCAGGCCAAGGAGTTCGTGGCCTCGCAGCCGCGCCTCGAGGTGCCCACCTACCTGCGCAATGCCCCGACCAAGCTGATGGCGTCGCTGGGCCATGGCCAGGGCTACCGCTACGCGCACAGCGAGCCCGACGGCTACCCGGCCGGCAGCGCCCACGACTGCTGGCCCGACGAGATCCCCCACCGTTCGCTCTACGAGCCCACGTCCCACGGCCAGGAGAAGCGCTACGCCCAGATCATGGCCTGGCGGGCGCAGCGCGACGCCGAGGCGGACGACACCGGCGCGTAGCGGCCAAGCGGCAAGGCAGCCTACCCCCAAACGAAAGGAGCAAGCCAAGGGGGTTCCTTGAAGCTTGCTCCTTTCGGCTTGCTGCTGGCCGAAGGCCTCAGTGCGACTCGCGAATCACATCGGTGCCGTCGGGGATGGCGAAGTCGAAGCGACCGGGCTCCAGCCGCTCGTTCATGCGCACGTTATCGAAGCCGATGGCGGTACGCTGCCCGGTGCTGTCGGTCATCTGCAGCATGGCCAGCGCCTCGCCGCGGAAGGTCATCTTCAGTTCCTCGAACAGGGTGTCGGGATCCTTCGGCACCAGGATGAAGGTCTCGCTGGCGCCCTGCTGCTGGCGAGTGACGTCGTAGCTGTCGGTCAGCTCGTCGGCGCTGCCGGAGAGCAACAACGCCGGGGTATGGGTCACGCGCTGGTCGAGGGGCTGCACCGTGGCCTGCTCGAGGTCGGGGTCGTAGAGGATGACCTCCTCCCCGCCGGACACCACCAGCTGCTCGTAGGGTGCTTCGACCTCCCAGCGGAACTTGCCGGGACGCGACAGCCACATGCGCCCGCGCGCCTCCTGCAGGCGCTGGCCGCTGCCGTCGAGGATCTGCTGCTCGAAATCGGCCGCGTAGGTCTCAAGCGGCTCGAGGAGCGCCGCCAGGCGATCGGCGCCTTCGCTGGCCAGCGCCGACATCGGCACGGCAAGCGACATGGTCAGCGCGGCGAGGGTCTTCTTGATGCTCATCGTCTCTGTCTCCCTGGACGGGTCCATCCTGACATCCTGCCATTCGGACCGGCGAGGCCCCGGCGGGTTGCATCCCCGCCGGGGCTTCCATCATTGCTGCATGATTGCCGTGGGTCAGTCGCTCACCGGGGGCGGCGCCAGCACCTCGCGGGCGCCGTTGGTGCCCATGGTGGAGACCACGCCGGCCATCTCCATCGACTCGACCAGCCGCGCGGCGCGGTTGTAGCCGATCTTGAAGCGACGCTGGACCGCCGAGATGGAGGCGCGACGGCTCTCGGTGACGAAGGCCACCGCCTCGTCGTAGAGCGCGTCCTGCTCGGCGTCGGCGTCGCCACCGCCGCCCCCCTCGGCCTCCAGCCCGGCCAGGGCCTCGGCGGAAACGCCGCCGGAGAGGATCTCGTCGATGTACTCCGGCTCGCCGCGGCGCTTCCAGTCCTCGACCACCCGATGGACCTCGTCGTCGTCGACGAAGGCGCCGTGCACGCGGGTCGGCATGCCGGAGCCGGCAGGCAGGTAGAGCATGTCGCCGTGCCCCAGCAGGTTCTCGGCGCCGCCCTGGTCGAGGATGGTGCGCGAGTCGACCCGGGAGGAGACCTGGAAGGCCATGCGGGTGGGGATGTTGGCCTTGATCAGGCCGGTCACCACGTCCACCGAGGGGCGCTGGGTGGCGAGAATCAGGTGGATACCGGCGGCCCGGGCCTTCTGGGCCAGGCGCGCGATCAGCTCCTCGACCTTCTTGCCGACGATCATGAACATGTCGGCGAACTCGTCGATCACCACCACGATGTAGGGCAGCTTCTCGAGCACCGGCGGGGCCTGGTGCATCTCCCAGGGCTGGGGCTCCCACAGTGGGTCGGCGACCTGGGCCCCGGCCCGGTCGGCCTCGTCGAGCTTGGCGTTGAAACCGGCGATGTTGCGCACGCCCATGGCGGCCATCAGCTTGTAGCGCCGCTCCATCTCGGCCACGCACCAGCGCAGGGCGTTGGCCGCCTCCTTCATGTCGGTGACCACCGGCGCCAGCAGGTGCGGGATGCCGTCGTAGACCGACAGCTCCAGCATCTTGGGGTCGACCATGATCATGCGCACCTCGTCGGGCGTCGCCTTGAGCAGCATGGAGATCAGCATGGCGTTGACGCCCACCGACTTGCCCGAGCCGGTGGTACCGGCCACCAGCAGGTGGGGCATCTTGCCGAGGTTGGCCACCACCGGGCCGCCGCCGATGTCCTGGCCCAGGGCCAGGGTCAGCGCCGAGGCCTCGTGCTGGTAGCGGTCGGAATCGATCACCTCGCGCAGGCGGATCATCGCCCGGTGCGGGTTGGGAATCTCGATGCCCACGGTGGGTCGGCCCGGGATCACCTCGACCACCCGCACGCTCTTGACCATCAGCGAGCGCGCCAGGTCCTTGGCCAGGTTGCTGATCTTGGAGACCTTCACGCCGGCGGCCGGCTTGATCTCGAAGCGCGTGATCACCGGCCCCGGCCAGGTGTCGACCACCTCGGCCCGCACGCCGTACTCGCGCAGCCGCGTCTCGAGCAGCTCGGCCATCTCGGCGAGCTGCTGCTCGGAGTAGTTGCGCTGCTGGGGCTCCGGCGGGGTCAAAAGGCGCAGGCTCGGCAGCTCGCCATCGGGCTCCGGCAGGTCGTCGAACATCGGCCGCTGGTTCTGCAGGTGCTCCACGGTCCATAGCGCCGGGCCCTCCGGCTCGTCGGCGGCCTGGCGGGCCTGCTCGGCACTCGCCACCCGGGGCGCATCGTCCTCGAGGGCGGGATCGACGCCGCCCATGGCCGGCTCGTCCTCCTCCTCGGCGGGCTCCGGGGGCGCCACGCCGGGGTCCCGCCGCAGCGTCGCCTCGGTCGGGGCGTGCGGCGCCTCGCGGGGCTCGCGGCTCGCCTGGGGCGCGAGGAACGGCTCCGCGCCCGCCTCGTCGAACTCGCCATCGTCGCCCTGCCAGTCGGCGAGCCGCGGCTCCTGCCGCCGGGAGTCGCGAGCGGGCG
>JAWWBV010000329.1:0-3735 GCA_033720795.1 Halomonas sp.
AGACCGAGCTGTCGCGCGACGAGCTCGAGCGGCTGCTCGACCCCGCCGCCCTGACGCGGGGCGGGGTGCCGGAATAGCGCTCAGTCCGGCTGCTCCCGCTCCTTGCCCTCCTCGATGGTTGCCCGGGCGTCGCGGTGCTCCGCGCCGCCGGCCTCGGGCGGTTCGTGCTCGTCGGCGCGAGAGGGGCGGTAGCAGAGGGTCGCCAGCATCGGGAAGTGGTCGGAGCCGATGTGCGGCAGGCGCCGCATGGCCTTGAGGGTGAAATGCTCGCTGGCGAAGACGTGGTCCAGCGGCCAGCGCAGCAGCGGGTAGTCGGCATGGAAGGTGCTGAACATGCCGCGCCCTCGCCGCGGATCCAGCATGCCGCTGACCCGGCAGAAGAGCCGCGTGGTGCGCGACCAGGCCACGTCGTTGAGGTCGCCGGCCACCAGGGTGGGCTCGGGGTGCTCGTGAATCGCCTTGCCCACCAGCAACAGTTCCGCGTCGCGCCACAGCGACTCCTCACTCTCCCCCGGCGCCGGCGGACGTGGATGCAGGGCGTGCAGGCGGATGACGTCGCCGCTCGGCAGCGCGACGCCGGTATGGATCGAGGGGATATCGGGCTGGATCAGCCAGCGGACCTCGGGGTCGACCAGCGGCCGCCGGGAGTAGAGGTGCATGCCGTAGAGATTATCCAGCGGCACCCGCACCGCGTGGGGCCACTCCCTCGCCAGGGCGGCATCGAGCCGCTCCTGCCACCAGGCATCTGACTCCAGGGTAAGCACCAGGTCGGGTTGGTGCGCGTGGATCAGGTCGATCAGCGTCTTGGCGTGGCGATTGGGGGTGAGCACGTTGGCGATCATCAGGGTCAGGCAGCGTGGCGCCTGGCCCGCGTCGGCATCCTTGACCTGGCGGGGCCAGAACGGCGTCCAGGGCAGGATGCGACTCGCCTGGAGCCCGAGGGTGGCGAGGCTCGCGGCGAGGCTCCACCACGACCAGGGTGGGGCGGTCAGCGTGGCGAGGCCCGCGACCACCGCTGCCAGCGCGGCGAACTGCAGCCGCGGGAACTCGCAGCTGCGCACGAGCCACCAGGTCAGCGGCAGGCGGGGCAGGAGGGTGGTCGCCAGCAGCAGCACGGCGACCCCCGTCAGCAGGATGGAGAGCACGAACCGATCTCCCTATGGGCTCCCTGTGAGTTCCCTATCGAAGGGCCGGGCGCGGGCGGCGCCTGTCGCGCACGATAGCCGCCGTGCCTGCCTCGCGGCTAGAGCACCTTGCGGCGCAGCAGGCCGGTCACCGCCTCGCCGACCAGCACCAGCGCGATGATGGCGATCAGGATGGTCGCCACGGTGGGCCAGGCGAAGGTGTCGATGGAGCCCTGCAGGATCACCCCGATGCCGCCGGCGCCCACCAGCCCCAGCACCGTGGACTCGCGGATGTTGATGTCCCAGCGCAGGATGACGATGGCGAAGAACGCCGGCATCACCTGGGGGACGACCGCGTAGGCGATCACCTTGGCCTTGGAGGCGCCGGTGGCCTCCATGGCCTCCACCGGGCGCCGGTCGATCTCCTCGATCGCCTCGCCCATCAGCTTGCCGATGAAGCCCACCGAGCGGAACATGATGGCCAGTATCCCCGCCAGCACCCCGGGGCCGAAGATCGCCACGAACAGCAGCGCCCAGATGATGGTGTTCACCGAGCGGCTGGAGACCAGGATGAAGCGCCCCAGCCACAGGCAGGCGCGGTTGGGGGTGGTGTTCTGGGCGGCGATGTAGGAGACCGGCAGGGCGATGAAGATGGTCAGCATCGTCGCCAGGGTGGCGATGTGCACCGTCTCGATCATCGCATCGACGATCTCGCCGAGCCGGGTCGGGTCCGGCGGCCACATGCGCGCGCCGAGGCTCGAGATCTGGTTGGGCGCGTCCCACACCCAGGGCCAGAAGATGTCGATGTCGCTGACGGCCCAGACCACCACCATCAGGGTCAGCAGCATCACGCCGAAGCGGATCAGCTGCTCTTTGGGGTTGTGCCGTCGCCAGACGCGATCGGCCAACAGGTCGGCGTCGTCTACCATATCTTCTTCCTTACCCAGCCGCTGACGCCCTCGCTGGCCAGGATCACCGCGATGATCACCAGCAGGATGGCGAAGGCGAAGTCATAGTCGTAGCGCCCGAAGGCGTTCATCAGGGTGCTGCCGATGCCGCCGGCGCCGACGATGCCGACCACCGCGGAGGCTCGCAGGTTGCTGTCGAGCTGATACATGGAGAGCCCCACCTGGCGGGGCAGGATCTGCGGGAAGACGGCGTAGAAGAGCGTCGCCAGGTAGCCGGCCCCGGTGGAGCGCATGGCCTCCACCTGGCCCCAGTCGATCTCCTCGATCTCCTCGGCGAGCAGCTTGCCGACGAAGCCGATGGAGTAGAGGGTCAGCGTCAGGATCCCCGCCAGCGGACCGAAGCCCACCGCCGCGACGAACAGGATGGCGACGATCACCGGGTGGAAGCTGCGCGAGACGATGATCACCGAGCGCCCCAGCAGGTAGATCGGCAGCGGCGCGACGTTGCGGGCCGCCATCACCGCGAAGGGCACCGACAGCAGCACCCCGAGCAGGGTCGCCAGGATGGCGATCTGCAGGCTCTCGGTGAAGCCGGTGAGCAGCAGGTCGAAGCGCGACAGGGTCGGCGGGAAGCCGCCGCCGAAGATGCGCGCCGCCCGGGGCAGCCCCTCGCTGATGCGCTCCCAGTTGAAGGGCAGGCTGCCGAAGGCCCACACCAGGTAGGCCGCCAGCACCACCAGCAGGCCGTAGCGCAGCAGCGGGTTGGCGATGAAGGGCGGCTTGCGCCAGGTGCGCGGGGCGGCGCGCGCCTCGCGGTCAGGGCTGGCCATCGTGCACCTCCTCGGCCGCGGGGGCCGCCTCGTCCTCCGGCGCCTCGATGCCGCCGTAGATGGCGTCCAGGGCCTCCTTGTCGAAGTCCGAGGGAGCGCCATCGAAGATCATGGTGCCGTGGCGCAGCCCGACGATGCGGTCGGTGTAGGTCCTCGCCTGCGCCACGTTGTGGATGTTGATCAGCACCGGCAGCGACAGCTCGCTCGCCAGGCTCTGCAGCAGCACCATGATCTGCTCGGAGGTGCGCGGGTCCAGCGAGGCCGTGGGCTCGTCGGCGAGCAGCACCTCGGGCTCCTGCATCAGCGCCCGCACCACGCCGACGCGCTGGCGCTCGCCGCCGGAGAGCTCGTCGGCGCGCTTGTTGGCGTAGTGGGCGATGCCCACGCGCTCCATCAGCACGAAGGCGCGCTCGATGTCCGCGGCCGGGTAGCGGCGGGTGACGGCCTGGAACAGGTTGACGTAGCCGAGCCGTCCGGCCAGCACGTTCTCCATCACGGTGAGGCGATCGATCAGGTTGAAGCCCTGGAAGACCATGCCGATCTTGCGCCGGGCGCGGCGCAGCTCGCCGTGGCGCAGCGTGACCAGTTCGATGCCGTTGAGCTTGATCGAGCCCGAGGTCGGCTCCACCAGGCGGTTGATACAGCGCAGCATGGTGCTCTTGCCGGCGCCGGAGGCACCCACGATGGCGACGACGCTGTTGTCTTCCACGGTCAGGTCGAGCCCCTTGAGTACCGGCTCGTCGCGGCCGTAGCGCTTGATAAGGTTGGATATCTCTAGCATGAGGGGTCCGTCGAGAGAGGGTCATCAAGACGACGACGCCGGCCCTCCCGGAAGGCCGGCGCCGCGGACTCGGGAAGGGTTACTGGAGGTTG
>JAWWBV010000330.1:0-3711 GCA_033720795.1 Halomonas sp.
AACGCCTCCTCGAGGATCCGGAAGTCGGCCTGGATGTCGCGCACCGCCAGCGGCGGATAGAACTGCGCCAGCACGTTGCGGGCGATCAGCCGGAAGATGTCCGCCTCGGCCTTCTCGAGCCGCGCGAGGTCGGCGGGCTTGCCGGTGGGCGCCAGGGCGTGGTGGGCGCCGACCCTGGCGTCGTTCCAGGCCTTGGAGCGCCGTGCGAAGTCCGCCCCGCCGAGCCAGCCGCGCAGGGTGTCGTCGGCGCCACAGGCGCCCTCGAGGGTGGCACGCGCCCCGGCGAAGTGCTCCTCGGGCAGGTAGCGACAGTCCGAGCGCGGATAGGTGATCAGCTGATGGCGTTCGTAGAGGCGCTGGCAGACGTCCAGGGTCGCCTTGGCGGAGAGACCGTGGCGGCGTGCCGCGTCCACCTGCAGCGCCGAGAGCGAGTAGGGCAGGGGCGCGGCCTGGCGCTTGTCGCGGCTCTCGAGCCCGTTCAGCCGGCCCTCGGCCCCGGGCAGCCGCGTGGCCAGCTCGGCGGCGGGTTCTCGCGCCAGCAGCCGCCCCTGTTCGTCCAGCGGATGGGCCTCTCCGGGCTGCCACCAGGCCCGCAGTTGGCCGCGGGCGACGGCGAGGTCGGCCCACAGCACGAAGAAGGGTGTGGGCGTGAAGTCGCGGATCTCGGCGTCGCGGCGCACGACGAGCCCCAGCACCGGCGTCTGCACGCGCCCCACCGAGAGCACGCCGTCGTGGCCGGCCTGACGCCCGCTCACCGTCCAGGCGCGAGTCAGGTTGATGCCGTAGAGCCAGTCGGCCCGGGCCCGGGACTGGGCCGCCCGGTAGAGGGGACCGTAGCGGGCGTTGTCCTCGAGCCGGCCCAGCGCCCGCTGCACCGCCGGGCGGTTGAGGTCGCTGACCAGCAGCCGCGAGATCGGGCCCTTCCAGCCCAGGTGCTCGATCACCTCCTGCACCAGCAGCTGGCCCTCGCGGTCCGGGTCGCCGGCGTGGACCACCTCGCGGGCGTCCTTCAGCAGCTTGCGGATCACCGCCAGCTGGCCGCGCGCCTTGGGCCGGGGCATCAGCTTCCAGCGGCCCGGCAGGATCGGCAGGGCGTCGAGGCGCCACTGCTTGAGGGCGGGATCGTAGGCGTCGGGCGGCGCCTGCTCCAGCAGGTGGCCCAGGCACCAGGTGACGGTGGTGTCCCCGACCGCCAGGGCCCCGTCGAGGCGGCGCGGACTGCCGGGAAGGGCGTCGGCGATGGCCCGGCCCAGGCTCGGCTTCTCGGCGATGATCAGGCGCATAACGGCTCGTCGGCGTAAATGACATGGACATTCTTCCAGTATTCTCGGCGCCTCGCCAGGTGTAAGCTGATCTTTAGGTGTACAATGGTTGTACAAAGTTATACCAGGAGACAAGGCGATGCGCGAACGTGGCCGAACTCGACGCCTGCTGGGCCTCGGCGCCCGCACCGGCGGCGCGCTGATCCGTACCCGGTTGGGCGGGCAGGCCGACTGGCGGGCCCTGGGTGAGGCGCTCTTCGAGGGGCTCTCCGAGCTCAAGGGGCCGGCCATGAAGCTGGCCCAGATCATGTCCCAGTGGGACGACCTGCTGCCGCCGGATCTCGCCGAGGAACTCGCCCGCCTGCAGCGCCAGGCCGAGCCGATGCCCTGGGCCGACATCCGGCGTACCCTGGTCGAGCAGTACGGTGAGCTCGACGCGATCTTTCGCGAGATCGAGGAGCGCCCCTTCGCCAGCGCCTCCATGGGGCAGGTGCACCGGGCCGTGACCCACGACGGCGAGACCCTGGTGCTCAAGGTGCAGTATCCCGGCCTCGCCGAGGTGCTGGAGAGCGATCTGGCCCAGGTGCGGCGGCTGATGCGCCTGGGGCGCTGGCTCAAGGTGCCCCAGGCACGCCTCGATGCGCTCTTCGAGGAGCTGGCGGTGAGCCTGCGCGGCGAGCTCGACTACCACGCCGAGGCCGAGGCGCTGGCCCGCTACCGCGCACGCTACGCCCATTTCGACCGGCTGGTGATCCCCGAGCCGCTGCCCGAGCTCTCCGGCCCGCGGGTGCTGGCCATGCGCTACGTGGCCGGCACCCCGCTGCGCGAGCTGGAGGCGGCCGACCACGAGCTTCGCCAGCAGGTGGCGGTCACCCTCGCCGACTGGCTGACCGAGGAGCTCTTCACCCATGGGGAGCTGCACGCCGACCCCCACGCCGGCAACTTCGCCGCGGACGAGGCGGGGCGCCTGGTGATCTATGACCTGGGCGCGGTGATCCCGGTGCCCGAGGCACGCCTCGCGGCGATGATGCGCCTGCTCGAGGCGACCCTCGAGGGCGATCCCATGGCCATGGACGCCGCCCTGCTCGAGCTCGGCGGCCGCCAGGGGCAGGGCGCGCCGCTCGCGCTCTATCGCGAGTCGGCCGAGGCGGTATCGCCGCTCTTCCGGCCCGGCGAGCAGGACTTCGGCGACGTGCGCGTGCATCGCCGGCTGCGCGAGCTCTCCCCGAAGGTGTGGGCGGCCATGGATCGCCTGCAGCCGCCGGCGGATACCCTGCTGCTCTCGCGCACCCTCAACGGCCACTACTGGAACCTGGTGCGCCTCGGCGCGCGCCTCGACATGCACGCCCGCACCCGCCCGCTGCTGCCGAGCGCGCCGGCCTGAGCCACCTGCCCAGCCCGGCGGCGGACTGGTAGACTGTGCCCTTTTTGCGAATGCGGAGAGAGCGATGCTGGCAGTATGGGTGGAACAGCTGCTGGGGTTTGCCACGGGCGCCCTGGGCGCCATTCGCCAGGATGAGCGCTATCCCACGCTGATGGCCTGGGCCCGGGAGGAGGGGCCGGCGCTGGTCGGCGGCGATGCCGCCCTGGCCCAGGCGCTGGCCCCGGAACTGTGGTCACAGACGCCGCTGGCGCGGCTCGACTTCGCCGCCGAGCCGCTGGCCCGGCCGGGACGCAACGAGCCCTGCTGGTGCGATTCCGGGCGCAAGACCAAGCGCTGCTGCGGGGCGGTCAGCCTGCCCGGCCACGTGCCGACCCACCTGATGTGGATGCTCTCGCTGCGTGACTGGAAGGGCGATACCCTGAAGGCGGCGCTGGCCAGCGGCCGGGCGCCGGCCCAGGCGTTGCTGGAGGCCGGGCTGATCGCCGCCGAGTCGGGCCAGCGCGGGCGCGCCCAGCAGATCCTCGAGTCGCTGTTCGAGCGCGCCGACTGGCTGACGCTGCCCGAGCAGGCCGAGCCCGCCTTCGAGATCCTCATCGACCTCTATCAGGAGCGCGGCTTCAACCGCAAGCGCGAGGCGCTGCTCGATGCGGTCCTCGATCGCGGGCCGCTGTTCCTGCGCGGTGTGGCCCTGGAACGCCTCTGCCTGATGCACCTGGACAACGACGATCTGGACAGTGCCCGGGCCGCCTTCGTGCGCGCCCAGCAGGCGTTGCCCGACTCGCCGACGCTGGCCTACATCGAGGCCATGCTGCTGCTCCACGAGGGGCATGAGGAGGAGGCCGCGGAGCGCTCGCGCTTCTGGTTCCGCCGCCTGGCGCGCCAGGGCGACCTGGAGCCCGATCAGCTGCAGTTCCTGGCCGACCTGGCCGAGAATCCCGGCGCGACCCTGGCCGACCAGCTGCTCAGCGCCGAGGAGGACCTGGCCGAGCCGCTGGTGGCCCTGCAGGCGCTGCTCGCCGAGTTGCCCGTCGCCCCGCGCCTGGAGATTCGCCGCGACGCCGAGGG
>JAWWBV010000331.1:0-3710 GCA_033720795.1 Halomonas sp.
CCGGCCAGGTGGGTCTGGCAGCCGATGTTGGCGGTGACGATCATCTCGGGGTGGCCGGCCTCGAGGTTGTCGAGCTTGTTGTCGCGCAGCTGGGTGGCGAGCTCCGGCTGGGTGACCGAGTAGGTGCCGGCCGAGCCGCAGCAGAGGTGGGCGTCCTGGACCGGGGTGAGGGTGAAGCCGAGCTCGCGCAGTACCTGCTCCACGGCGCCGCCGAGCTTCTGGGCGTGCTGCAGGGTGCAGGGGCAGTGGAAGGCGAGCCGCCGGCTCTGCTTCACCGCGAGTGCCGAGAGATCCTCGTCGCGCAGCACCTCCACCAGGTCCTTGGCCAGGGCGCTGACGCGCTCGGCCTTCTCGGCGTAGTCGGGGTCGTCGGCGAGCACCTCGGCGTACTCCTTGACCATCGCCCCGCAGCCGCTGGCGGTCTGGACGATGGCCTCGCAGCCGGCCTCCACGTGGGGCCACCAGGCGTCGATATTGGTGCGCATGCGCGCGCGCCCGGCCTCCTGGGCGTTGAGGTGGTAGTCGATGGCGCCGCAGCAGCCGGCCTCCGGCGCCGGGGTCAGGCCGATGCCGAGGCGGTCGAGCACCCGCGCGGTGGCGGCGTTGGTGTTGGGCGAGAGCCCGGGCTGCACGCAGCCCTCGAGGATCAGCATCTGGCGCGCGTGGCGCTTGCCCTCGGGGCGCACGCCGGCATCCACCGGGGCCGGCGGCATCTTGTCGGCCAGCGCCCCGGGCACCAGCGGGCGGAAGGTCTGGCCCAGCTTGAGCAGCGCCTTGAAGCGCGCGGGCTCCACCAGCGCCTTGCGCAGCCCGAAGCGCAGGGCGCGCTCGGCGGGCTTGCGGGGCACTCGCCGCTCGATCTCGGCGCGGCCGATGTCGAGCAGCTTGTGGTACTCCACCCCGGAGGGGCAGGTGGTCTCGCAGTTGCGGCAGGTGAGGCAGCGGTCGAGGTGCAGCCGGGTCTCCTCGGTGACCCGGTGGTCGTCGTCGCGGCTCTCGAGCATCTCCTTCATCAGGTAGATGCGCCCACGGGGACCGTCGCGCTCGTCGCCCAGCAGCTGATAGGTGGGGCAGGTGGCGTTGCAGAAGCCGCAGTGCACGCAGCTGCGCAGGACCCGGTCGGCCTCGCGGATATGCGGCTTCTTGAGGTCTTCCTCGGTGAAGTGCGTCTGCATCTCGGACTTTCCCCTCAGGTCTCAGAGTGCCGCGTAGAGTCGGCCGGGGTTGAAGATGCCCTTCGGGTCCAGCTGGGCCTTCAGGGCGCGATGGTACTTCTCCACTACCGGTTCCAGCGGCATGAAGGGGTCGGCCTGGCCCGGGCCCTGGCGGGCGCCGAGGCAGGTGGCGTGGCCGCCGGCCCGGGCGCAGGCCTCGCGCAGGGTGGCCGCGTCGAGGTCGCTGCGCAGCCAGCGCTGGGTGCCGCCCCAGTCGTAGAGCAGGTCCGCCTCGGCGACGCCGGGCAGGCCCAGCGAGGGGGTGTTGTGGGGCAGCGAGAGGCGCCACAGGGGCCGCGTGTCCTCGCGGGAGAAGAAGCCCAGGCGCAGCTCGCGCAGGTCCGCCCAGAAACCGTCGTCCAGGTCGTCGCCGCCGAGCCGCTCGCGGGTGGCGGCCACCGAGCTCGGCCCGCCCTCCAGGCGCAGGTGCAGGGCGCCGTCGTGCCAGGCGGCGGCGGTGAGGGGCAGCGGCGAGCGGCCCCACTCGGCGAGCTTCGTCATGGCCTCGGCCAGCGGCATCGCCAGGCGCAGGCTGTGGCGGGCGCCGGGGCGCGGCAGCACCTTGAGCGACACTTCGCTGACCAGCCCCAGGGTGCCCTGGGCGCCGACCATCAGCCGCGACAGGTCGTAGCCGGCGACGTTCTTCATCACCTCGCCGCCGAAGCGCTGCTGCCGCCCGTCCTGGGTGATCAGGCGGATGCCCAGCACGAAGTCGCGCACGCTGCCGGCCCAGGGGCGGCGCGGGCCGGAAAGCCCGCTGGCGACCATGCCGCCCACGGTGGCGTCCTCGCCGAAGTGAGGCGGCTCGCAGCCGAGCATCTGGCCCTGCTCGGCCAGGGCGGCCTCGAGCTCGGCCAGCGGCGTGCCGGCGCGCACCGAGATGATCAGCTCCACCGGGTCATAGGAGGTGATGCCGCGGTGCTCGCGGGTCGAGAGGGTCTCGCCCTCGACCGGGCGACCATAGAAGGCCTTGGTGTTGCCGCCGACGATGCGCAGCGGGGTGCCCGCCTCGGCGGCGCGGCGCACGCGCTCGCCGAGCGCCTCGCTGATGTCCTGGTCGGTCGATGTGGTGCCTGTCTCGGCCATGGGGAATCCTCAGAATCGGGGCAGCTCGGGGTGCGGGAGCTCGTTGTTGTGGACGTGCATGGCGCCGAACTCGGCGCAGCGGGCCAGCGTCGGGATGTTCTTGCCCGGGTTGAGCAGGCGGTCGGGGTCGAAGGCCGCCTTCACCGCGTGGAAGAGGGTCAGCTCGTGCGGGTTGAACTGGGCGCACATCTGGTTGATCTTCTCGCGGCCCACCCCGTGCTCGCCGGTGATCGAGCCGCCGGCCTCGACGCACAGCTCGAGGATCTTGCCGCCGAGCGCCTCGGCCTGCTCCAGCTCGCCCTCGCGGTTGGCATCGAAGAGGATCAGCGGGTGCATGTTGCCGTCGCCGGCGTGGAAGACGTTGGCGACCCGCAGGCCGTAGGCCTCGGAGAGGTCGGCGATGCCCTTGAGCACCCTTGGCAGCTCCCGGCGGGGGATGGTGCCGTCCATGCAGTAGTAGTCCGGCGACATGCGCCCCACCGCCGGGAAGGCGTTCTTGCGCCCGGCCCAGAAGAGCGCGCGCTCGGCCTCGTCCCGTGCCTGCTGGATATCGGTGGCGCCGGCCTTCTCGAGCACCGCGCGCACGGTGGCGCAGTCGTCGTCGACGTCGGCCTCCACGCCGTCGAGCTCGCAGAGCAGGATCGCCTCGGCCTCGACGGGGTAGCCGGCCTTGACGAAGTCCTCGGCGGCGCGGATGGCGAGCTTGTCCATCATCTCGAGCCCGCCGGGGATGATGCCCGCGGCGATGATGTCGCCGACCGCCTGTCCGGCCTTCTCGACGTCGTCGAAGCTGGCCATCAGCACCTTGGCGGTCTCGGGCTTGGGCAGCAGCTTGACGGTGATCTCGGTGACCACGCCGAGCATGCCCTCGGAGCCGGTGAACAGCGCCAAGAGGTCGAGGCCCGCGGCGTCGAGCGCCTCGCTGCCGAGCGTCATGCGCTCGCCCTCGATGGTGATCACCTCGACCTTCATCACGTTGTGCACGGTCAGCCCATACTTCAGGCAGTGCACGCCGCCGGCGTTCTCGGCGACGTTGCCGCCGATCGAGCAGGCGATCTGCGACGAGGGATCGGGGGCGTAGTAGAGCCCGTAGGGCGCCGCCGCCTCGGAGATGGCGAGGTTGCGCACGCCGGGCTGCAGGCGGGCGATGCGGGCGTCCGGGTCGACGTCGAGGATGCGGTTGAAGCGCGACATGACCAGCAGCACGCCCTGCTCCAGGGGCAGGGCGCCGCCGGAGAGGCCGGTGCCGGCGCCGCGGGTCACCACCGGCACGCCCAGCGCCCGGCAGCGCTTCATCAGCGTCTCGACCTGCTCGAGGGTCTCGGGCAGCGCCACCAGCATCGGCAGCACGCGGTAGGCCGAGAGGCCGTCGCACTCGAAGGGACGCAGGTCCTCCTCGCGGTGCAGCAG
>JAWWBV010000332.1:0-3708 GCA_033720795.1 Halomonas sp.
ATCGACGCGCAGGCGCGGATCGACCACGAAATAGAGCATGTCGACGATGGTGTTAATGACCACGAAGATCAGCGACACCATGACCAGGTAGGCGGACATCACCGGGATATCCACGAAGCTCACCGCCTGCATGAACAGCAGTCCCATGCCCGGCCATTGGAAGACCGTCTCGGTGATGATGGCGAAGGCGATCAGTGCGCCGATCTGCAGCCCGGTAATGGTGATCACCGGCATCAGGGTATTGCGCAGGGCATGGCCGAAATGCACGGCCCGGTTGGTCAGCCCGCGCGCCCGGGCGAAGCGGATGTAGTCGGTCTTGAGGACCTCCAGCATCTCCGCTCTGACCAGTCGCATGATCAGGGTGATCTGGAACAGCGACAGGGTGATCACCGGCATGATCAGCGCCTTGATGCCGCTGACGGTCAGCAGTCCGGTGCTCCAGCCGCCGATCTCCACGACGTCGCCGCGGCCGAAGGAGGGCAGCCAGTTGAGCCACACCGAGAACACCAGGATCAGCAGGATGCCGGTGACGAAGGTCGGCACGGAAATCCCGGCCAGCGAGACACCCTGTAACAGGTGGCTCAGCCAGCTGTCGCGCCGCAGGGCGGTGTAGACGCCCATGGGAATGCCGATCACCAGCGACAGCACCACCGCGGCGAAGACCATCTCCATGGTGGCCGGAAGCCGCTCGGCGATCAGGTCCGAGACCGGCCGCTGGTTGCGATAGGAGATGCCGAAGTCACCCTGCACGGCGTTGGTGACGAAGTGGCCGAACTGGAGGGGCAGCGGGTCGTTCAGGCCGAGCCGCTCCTGCAGTTCGGTGCGCTGCTCGAGCGTGGCGTCCTGGGGGAGCATGTTGGTGATCGGATCACCGACGAAGCGAAACATGCTGAAGGCGATGAAGGCGACCGTGAGCATGACCAGCGCGCCCTGCAGTAGCCTGCGAATCAGGAATGCAATCATGATATTGCCCTATCCCGTTGGGAGGTGAGGGGGTGGACGACGGCCCGGTTCAGGCCGTCGCCTGCCAGCGCAAGGGCGGGCTTATTCGACGGTGGCGTACCACAGTCGCACCTTGTTATCCGGCGTCTGGGGCAGCTGGATGTTGTCGTTGGTGGCCCAGATCAGCGGCTGCTGGTGGAGGGGGATCAGCGGGACCTCGGCCTTGGTGATGGCGAAGGCCTCGGCGATCATCGACAGGCGTTCCTGCTCGTCCTGGGCGACGGCGATCTTCTCGACCAGGGTGTCGACCTCGGCATTTTCATAGCCGCCGGGGTTCCAGGCACCGTACTTGTCGTGCGGGCTGGTCAGCACCTGGGAGAGGATGCTGAAGGAGTCGAGCATCGGCAGGGTGGCCCAGCCGAACATCCAGACATCGGAGCCGCCGTTCAAGGCCGTCTGCCAGTGGTTGCTGGCATTGCGCGCATTGACCCGGGTCTCGACGCCGATGCGCGCCCACATGGCGGCGATCGCCTGGCAGATCTCCTCGTCGCGGACATAGCGATCGTTGGGGCAGTCCAGGCCGATGCTGAAGCCATCGGGGTAGCCGGCCTCGGCGAGCAGCTCCCGGGCGGCCTCGGGATCATAGGGGAAGCGCTCGTCGAGGGAGGCATCGTAGCCGGGCACGGCCGGGGCCACCGGCAAGGCCGCGTTGCGCGACTTGCCGCGCATCAGCTTGTCGCGGATCAGCTCCATGTTGATGGCCTGATAGAGCGCCTTGCGCACGCCCAGGTCGCGCAGCGGATTGTCGCCGGCAGCGCTGTCCCCCAGCGTCTCCGGAGACTGGTTGAGCGCCAGCATGATGGTCCGCAGTCCCGGCGTCTCGAGAATGTTGAACCCCGGGGCGTTCTCCAGGCGGGAGATATCCTGCAGCGGCACGCTCAGCATCATGTCGATCTGCCCGGAGAGCAGGGCCGAGACCCGGGTCGCGTCGGAGGCGATGGGGGTGAACTCGATGCGCGTCAGGTTGTGCTGCGCCTCATCCCACCACTGCGCGTTGACGGTGAGCACCGTCTCGGCGTCGGGGCGGCGGGTGTCCAGCACGAAGGGGCCGGTGCCGTTGGTGTGGGTGGTGGCGTAGCTCTGCTCGCCCTGGCTGGGGTCGACGGGATTGAGCGCGCCGTGCTCCTCCATCCAGGTCTTGTCGAGGACATAGACGTTGGTGAGGTCGTTGAGCAGCAGGGGGTAGTTGCCGTTCAGGTGAATGTCGACGGTGTACTCGTCGATCTTCTCGACCTTCGCCACGGCGGGCAGGTTGCCGCGGATGGGCGAATCCGGATGGGTCGCCCGCGTGAGCGAGGCGACCACGTCCTCGGCGGTGAAGGCGCTGCCGTCGTGGAAGGTCACCCCCTCGCGCAGGGTGAAACGCCAGCGATCCGGCTCCACCGCCTCCCAGCCGGTGGCCAGCGCCGGCTCGATCTCCAGCTCCTTGTTGTAGCGCACCAGCGGCTCGTAGATATGGTGCAGGAAGGCCAGGGTCGGGCTGATGGCCTGCCCGTGGGGGTCCATCGAATAGACGTCGGAGGTGTCCGCCCAGGTGATGGTCTTCGCGTGTGCCGCGCCGGTCGCCATGCAGGTGGCGAGCAGCGTCATGGCCAGGGTCTTTTCAATTGGCTTCATGGTTGACTCCCAGGAGTTGTTGTTGTCGATTCCACCGTTGCTGTCGATTCTTGTTGGTAGGAACGCTCCTCTGGTGGTGGGATGGTGGGTGATTTTTTCCTCTTTATCTGATGTATGTCATGGATCCCTTCGGGACAGTCATGACAGTTAACACTCGGCAATTGATGGGTAATAGGTCCAGTTTTTGCCGGACACTGGTGCCAGATTTGTCATGGAGAAATCCGCATTTTTTGAAATAATGTCGATGAAAGTTTTGGCGTCGATTTATGGTTGAAAAATGAAGGGGTTGTCCTTCAATTGCGCGGCGGATGTAGTCGTTATTGTGGTGCGATATGCATACATTTACTGCCTACCATGGGTCGATAAGATGTGACGATAAGTTTTCATTCTTCATGAGGTTTTTAATAAGGGGACTTGCCAAATGCTGGTCGGAGTCATGCTGCTTTGTTGTTACATCGGTAGAGCCTTGTTCGGGGATGGTTTTCCGGAGGCTCGGGTACGTATAGGTGTTTTTGCGGCGATGTTTACCGAGCAAAGGCGGGAGTGTGGACGATGAATCGACTTTGGCGTCGCATGTGCAAGGGAGGTCGCGCCTTTCGAGAGAAAGGGTGCGTGAGTCGAGGGCATTTTAGCCGGTAAGGACGCGTGGCGGGCCGGGGAGAAAAGGCGAAAAAAATGGCGCCCCGTACCGCGGGTACGGGGCGCCGTTTGTGGCCTGGGTTTAACCTCGAGAATGATCCTCGAGAGTGACTCCCGGGAGTTGCCCCCTGGGAGTGACCCTCAGGAGTGGGCGGTGAGCGGCTGGCGCTGGCCCTTCATCAGCAGGAAGTAGAAGGCGCCGCCCAGGGCAGCCCCGATCAGCCAGGCATAGCCGCCCAGTGCCTCGAGGGCCGGCACCCAGACCGAGGAGACCGAGAACAGCGCGGCCAGGCCGAAGGCGGCGAGCGCCCGCTTGTTCCAGCCCTTGACGTAGTGGTAGGCGCCGTCGGGGTCGCTCGAGAACATGTCCTGGATGTTGAGGCGCTGGTGCTTCACCAGGTAGTAGTCGACCACGATGATGCCGTAGAAGGGGGCCACGATGGCGCCCAG
>JAWWBV010000333.1:0-3702 GCA_033720795.1 Halomonas sp.
GCGAGGATGCGTGCCTGCAGCGGGCAGTCTTCGCGGTGGGCGCCGGGCAGGTAGCCGCTGCTCTTCAGGATCTCGCCGACGTTCTCCGGCCCGGTGATGCGGAAGGTGCGCTTGAACTGGCGCACCCAGTCGTCATGGGCGAGCGGGTGATGGTGCTCCAGCCACGCCTGGAAGCCGCCATGCTCGGCGCGCAGCGCCTGGATCACCCCGGCGTTGTGGATCGCCGCGTCGACCTTGAGCCGGTTGCGGATGATCCCGGCATCCGCCAGCAGCCTTGCGCGGTCGGTCTCGCCGTAGGCCGCGACCCGGTCGACGTCGAAGCCCTCGAAGGCGGCCTGGAAGGCCGCGCGCTTCTTCAGCACGGTGAGCCAGGAGAGTCCCGCCTGGTTGATCTCCAGCACCAGGCGCTCGAAGAGGGTGGCGTCGTCGCCGACCGGGAAGCCGTATTCGCGGTCGTGGTAAGGGCCGTGGAACGGATGGCCGGGGGCCAGGTCGCAGTAGTGGCTCATGCTGTCGCTCCGGGGTGGCAGAGGAGCCGGGAGATGCCCGACAATCGTCGTTACCTTATCGCGAAGAGTGCTCATGATGACATCACTGCAACGCCTGATCCTCGCCGGCGCCCTGCTGACCGCCGCCGCCGGCCCCGCCTGGGCCGAGGCGCCCCTGGTGGAGATGCACAAGGATCCCAACTGCGGCTGCTGCACGGCCTGGGCCGAGCACATGGAGGCGGCGGGGTTCGCGGTGCGACTGCACGAGGCCCGCGACATGCGCGCGGTGAAGATCGAGCACGGCGTGACGCCGGGGCTCGCCTCCTGCCACACGGCGGTGGTCGACGGCTATGTGATCGAGGGCCACGTGCCGGCGGCCGACGTTCGCCGCCTGCTCGACGAGCGCCCCGACCTGGCGGGCCTGGCCGTGCCGGGCATGCCCCACGGCTCACCCGGCATGGAGACCGGGCGCCACGACGACTACGCCGTGCTGGGCTGGCGCCATGACGACCGCACGCCCTCGGTCTTCGCCGAATACACCCACGACTGAAGCGACAGGAGTCCCCATGCAGTACCTGCACACCATGGTTCGCGTCAGCGACCTCGACGCCTCGCTGCACTTCTACTGCGACCTGCTGGGCCTCAAGGAGGTGCGCCGCAAGGAGAACGAGAAGGGGCGCTTCACCCTGGTCTTCCTGGCCGCGCCCCAGGACGAGGCGCGCTCGGCCGAGCTCCAGGCGCCCGAGCTCGAGCTGACCTGGAACTGGGACCCGGAGGAGTACGGCGGCGGGCGCAACTTCGGCCATCTGGCCTACCGGGTGGACGACATCTATGCCGCCTGCGAGCACCTGCAGGCCAACGGCGTGACCATCAACCGCCCGCCCCGGGACGGCCACATGGCCTTCGTCCGGAGCCCCGACGGCATCTCGGTGGAGCTGCTGCAGGCTGGTGACGCCCGGCCGCCCCGGGAGCCCTGGGCCTCGATGGAGAACATCGGCACCTGGTGAGGGCCGCGGCGGCCGGACGCGCTCAGTCCGGCCGCCAGGCCATGCGCCCGCTGCCCAGGAAGACCAGTGCCAGGGCCGAGAGGAAGAACATGCCCTGCAGTTCCAGCTGCCAGCCGCCGCTGTCGTTGAGCATGAACACATCGCCGGTGTGCACCAGCAGGAAGGCCACCAGCATGTTGCCGGCCATCAGCAGCCCGGCGAGGCGGCTCTGCCAGCCCAGGATGGCCATGATCGGCGCGAGCACCTCGCCGATCAGCACCCCGTAGGCCAGGAAGGAGGGCAGGCCGTAGCCCTGGAGCAACCCCCCGATCCAGTCGAGGCTGCCCGGGTTGAGCAGCTTGGCCACGCCGTGGAAGAGCATCAGTCCGCCCACGGCGAGGCGCAGGATCAGCTTGCCGAGGGCGTCATTGTGAAGCGCTTTGAGCATATGGGGCGTCCTTGTCGATGGCGATGGTCTCAGCATTGTCCGAAAGGCCGGTTTGGGGCAAGCTTGGCGCCGGACCATCGTCCCGCGCCTCAAGGAAGATACCATGATGATCAAAACGTTACGCCATATCGCCCTGATGTCCGCCGGCGCCCTGGTGCTCGCCGCCTGCGGCGGCGGGCCGGCGCCCCGCCTCGTCGAGGAGCCTTCGGCCCGCCTCGAGGGGCCGGTGGTCGACCAGCGCTGGAACCTGCTGCTGGTCGGCACCAGCGAGCGCCTCGACATGCCGACGCGCCCCTACTTCGTGATCGACGGCGAGGGGCGGGTGAGTGGCAGCGACGGCTGCAACCGGCTGACCGGCCAGGCGGCGCTGGGCGAGAACCAGCGGATCGCCTTCACCGAACTTGCCACCACGCGGCGCGCCTGCCCCCGGGCGGAGGATGCCGCCCGGGTGACCGGCCTGCTGGAGAACGCCTACCGCTACCTGATCGATCACGACCGGCTGGTGTTCTTCGGCCCCGACCAGCGGGTGCTGGGGGGCTTCCGGCGCGTGGACTGAAGGCGTCGCGCAGCAAGAGGGGCCGGGCGCCAAGCGCCCGGCCCCTCTGCCGTCTGGGATCGCCGTGCTCGGTCAGAGCGCTGCGATCTTCTCGCGCTGCTCGACCAGCAGCCGGCGCGCGGCCTCGAAGTCGGCGAGCTTGGCGCGCTCCTTCTCGACCACCGCTTCCGGCGCCTTGGCGACGAAGCTCTCGTTGCCGAGCTTCTTCTCGATGCCGCCGATCAGTTTCTCCTGCTTGTCGATCTCCTTGGCCAGGCGCGCGAGCTCGGTGTCCTTGTCGATCAGGTCGGCCATGGGCACCAGCACCTCCATCTCGCCGACCAGCTGGGTCGCCGAGAGCGGCGCCTGCTCGGCGTCGTCGAGCCACTCGACGCGCTCGAGCTTGGCCAGCTTGGAGAGGAAGAGGCGGTTGGCCGCCAGGCGCTCGGCGTCCTCCGGCCCGCCCTTGGTGAGCAGTGCCTCGAGCGGCTTGCCCGGGGCGATGTTCATCTCGGCGCGGATGTTGCGCACGGCCACGATCACGCCCTTGAGCCACTCGATGTCGCGGGTCGCGCGCTCATCGATCAGGGCCTCGTCGGCCAGCGGCCAGGGCTGGGTCATGACGGACTCGCCTTCCATCCCGGCCAGCGGCGCCACGCGCTGCCAGATCTCCTCGGAGATGAAGGGCATCATCGGGTGGGCCAGGCGCAGGATCGCCTCGAGTACCCGCACCAGGGTCTGGCGGGTGCCGCGCTTGGCGGCCTCACTGGCCCCCTCGTCCCACAGCACCGGCTTGGAGAGCTCCAGGTACCAGTCGCAGTACTCGTTCCAGACGAAGTCGTAGAGCGCCTGGGAGGCGTGGTCGAAGCGGAACTCCTCCATCGCCCGGGTCACCTGGGCCTGGGTCTGCTGCAGGCGCGAGACGATCCAGCGGTCGGCCAGCGACAGCTCGACCTCGCCGCCGTCGATGCCGGTGTCCTGGCCCTCGGCGTTCATCAGCACGTAGCGCGAGGCGTTCCACAGCTTGTTGCAGAAGTTGCGATAGCCGTCCAGGCGGCCCATGTCGAACTTGATGTCGCGCCCGGTGGTGGCCTGGGAGAGGAAGGTGAAGCGCAGGGCGTCGGTACCGTGGGGCTCGATGCCCTCGGGGAACTCGGCGCGGGTGGCCTTGGCGATCGCCTTGGCCTTCTGCGGCTGCATCATGTTGCCGGTGCGCTTCTCGACCAGGGTCTCCAGCGCGATGCC
>JAWWBV010000334.1:0-3695 GCA_033720795.1 Halomonas sp.
CGGACAGGCCCTTGACGATCAACAACGAGAACGTCCTCGTCTCGCCCCGCATCGGTGTCGCCGGGTTTCCAGGCGATGCCGCCGATGCCTTGGGTGTCCTCAATTGTGCCATCAGCGCCTTGTCGAAGGCCCATGCGGTTCCCCAGGCCCCGATGTTCTATTCGCGCGATGTGCAGCACAGGGCGCTGCGACACATCCGGACCGAGGCACGCATCCATGACGCGCTGGCACAGGCGCAATTCGAACTCTGGTTCCAGCCGCAGGTGCGGCTCAGTGATCTCAAGGTGACCGGCGTAGAAGCCCTGATACGCTGGCGGCTCCCGAGCGGTGAGCTGGTCCTGCCCGGGGAGTTCCTTCCGGTGGCCGAGGCGAGCGACCTGATCATCGACATCGATCTCTGGGTGCTCAAGAAGGCCTGCGCCGTCATGGCCAACTGGCGCGATCGTCCTCACAGCCCGGATCGGATCGCCATCAATGTCTCGTCTCCCAGCCTGATGAGGCCGGGGTTCATCGACGAGGTCTTCGACCTGCTCGACGGCCATGCCATTCCTCCGCCGTCGATCGAGCTGGAGCTGACGGAAAGCTCCTTTCTCGAGTCCTCCGCGTCCTGTCTCGACGGCTTGAAACGGCTACGGGACTATGGCGCGAGCATCGCGGTGGATGACTTCGGCACCGGGTACTCCTCGCTGAGTTACCTCCATCGCCTTCCCATCACCACGGTCAAGATCGACAAGTCCTTTGTCGACGATATCCACCAGAACTCCACCAATGCGGCCATCACCCAGGCAGTGGTCTGGCTCAGTCAGCACTTCAGCCTGGAGACCATAGCGGAAGGGGTCGAGACGCCGGAACAGGCGGCGTACCTGACCTCGCTCGGCATCGATACGGCGCAGGGGTTCCTCTATGCCCGTCCCATGATGGAGGAAGACCTTTTCGCCTGGCTTGGCCATCACCAGGGGAGGTGATGGCTGCTCGAACCGGCCGAAGGGCCTGGATTCCCGCAGCGGCGCCTTGCTCCCGATGGGGATGATCGCCATCAGCGTCGCGCTCGGCGGATCCGGCGCGCGGTGGGCAAGCCCCGCTGTCCGTCCGGGGCGACCCAGGCCGCGAGTTGCCGGGCCACCCGTCGGGCCAACCACGAGGCGGGGCGGCCATGGCGCCACTCGACGAAGCCGACATGGCCCCCGTGGCGGGCAATCTCCACGTGCACCGCGGGGGAGGGCCTCGGGAAGCGGCTGAAGAGCGCCGGCGGCATGAAGGGATCGTCGTCGGCGTGCAGCACCAGCATCGGCAGCGCCACGTCACCCAGCAGGGGGCCGGCCGAGGCCCGCCGGTAGTAGTCGGCGGCGCCGTCGAAGCCGTGCAGCGGAGCGGTCACGGCATCGTCATAGTCGCGCAGGCTCTCGAGCGCGGCGAGCTCGCCGGGCCCGAGCGCCAGCGGCAGCTCACCGCGCGCCAGGCGCCCGGCCATCTTCCGCTTGAGCGAGGCGAGCAGATGGCGTTCGTAGAGGCGAGCGACGCCCCGGTGCAGGGTGTCGGCGCAGGCGGCGAGGTCCAGCGGCGCGCCGATCACGATGGCCCCGGCCAGGTCGAGCCCCGAGCCGCCCCGCTCCGCGACCAGCTTGGCCAGCATGTTGCCGCCCAGGGAGACGCCCACGGCGACCTTCGGGGCGCCGGGATAGCGCTGGGCCAGCCGGTCGATCAGGAAGGCCGCATCGGCGGTGTCACCGCTGTGATAGGCGCGCGGCAGGCGGTTGGGGTGCCGGCCGCAGCCGCGGAAGTGCATCAGCACGGCACGCCAGCCGAGTCCGGCGGCGACCTTCAACAGCGTCCGCGCATAGGGGGAGGCGAGCGAGCCCTCGAGCCCGTGGAAGAGCACCAGGATGGGCGCCTCGGCCTCGGCCGGCGCCGGCCGGGCCCAGGCCAGCTCGACGAAGTCGCCGTCGGGCAGCTCGAGGAGCTCGCCCCGGGTCCGGAGGGCGGCGCGGGGCAGGGCCCGCGGCAGCAGGGTCTGGACGTGGCGATTGCCAAGCCCCGGGGGCGCGCGGAAGTCAGCGATGTGCCAGGACTCGTCCATCAGGGGCTCCGCGTGCGCCAGCGACCAAGGGTAGGCGAGGGGTCACAGGATATCAGGCTGACCGCGGCTCAGAGCGCACGGCGCGACTCGGTGTCCGTCGTCAGCGCCTCCCAGAGGGCCTCGACGGCGGGCTGGTCCACGCCCCGGCGGCGATAGAGGCGGATCTCCAGCGGCACGTCCCAGCGGGCATCGCCGGCACGCACCAGGGTGCCCGCGTCCAGCGTCTCCTGCACCACACGCTCGGGCAGCCAGCCCAGCCCATAGCCCAGGCCGACCAGCTCGCGGATGTTGCCGCTCTGGATGCTCTCGTGGAGCACCCGGAAATCCGGCGCGCCGGGGATCCCCTCGAGATGGCGGCGCAGCGCCATGTCCGTCAGCCCGCGGGGATGGTAGGCGATCAGCGGCAGGCTGGCCCGCGGGCCCGCCGCCAGCGCGAAGCGGGGACGTCCGTCGGGGTCGGGCAGCGAGACCGGCACCAGCCGTTCGCTGTCGAGACAGCGATGCTCGAGGCCCTCGGTCTCGGGCAGCTGTGTCCCCTCGACCCCAGGCCAGTAGGTGAGCACCAGATCGCATTCGTCGCGGGCCAGCGCCTCGAAGAAGTCGCTGGCCAGCCAGCCGGTGGCCCGCAGGTAGGGCGTCAACGGCGGCGGGGTGGTCCAGCTGGCGAGCCAGGCCGGCAGGAAGTGCGCCAGCAGGCTCTGGGGCGCCGCCAGGCGCAGCTGGCTGGCCTGCTCCTCGGCCAGCTGCGACAGGCGCTGCCGCGTCGCGGCGACCCGGCGCGTCACCTCCAGGCTCAGCGCCAGGAACTCCTCGCCCGCCGGCGTCAGGCTCAGCGGCAGGGTCTGGCGGTTGATCAGGGTGGTGCCCATGCCCTCCTCGAGCAGCTTGATGCGCCGCGAGAAGGTCGGTTGGGTGACGTTCTGCTCCTCCGCCGCGCGCGAAAAGTGCTGGGTCCGGGCCAGGACGATGAAGTCTTCCAGCCAGCGCAGTTCCATGTCGATCCTCGAGCCAGGAGCCGGGTGTCACACCCGGCATTGTGCCACAGCTGCCGGGGCATCAGCCGATGCGCCCTTCCTCCACGGCGTGGCAGGCCACCCGGCCGCCGTCGTCGGTGGCGATCAGCGCCGGGATCTCGCTGCGACAGCGCGCGTTGGCGTGGGGGCAACGCCCGTGGAAGACGCAGCCCGAGGGCAGGTTGACCGGCGTGGGCACCTCGCCCTGCAGGCGGATGTGCTGGGGCCGATCGTCCTCGAGGCGCGGGATGGCCGACATCAGCGCCTGGGTGTAGGGGTGGCGCGGCCGGGCGAAGAGGGTCGCCGTGGGCGCCACCTCGCAGACCCGCCCCAGGTACATCACCGCCACCCGGGTGCCGAAGTGCTCCACCACGGCGAGGTCGTGGGTGATGAAGTGGGAGGTCAGGTTGCGCTGCTGCTGGGCCTGCATCAGCAGGTTGAGCACCTGGGCCTGGATCGACACGTCCAGCGCCGAGATCGGCTCGTCGGCGACGATGAACTCCGGGTCCACCGCCAGCGCCCGGGCGAGGGCGATGCGCTGACGCTGGCCGCCGGAGAACTCGTGGCCGTAGCGCCCCCCCCAGTCGGCGGCGATGCCCACCGAG
>JAWWBV010000335.1:0-3682 GCA_033720795.1 Halomonas sp.
ACATCAAGAACGCCAACTGCATGGTGGTGTTCATCAACCAGATCCGCATGAAGATCGGCGTGATGTTCGGCAGCCCCGAGACCACCACCGGCGGCAACGCGCTGAAGTTCTACTCCAGTGTGCGCCTGGATATCCGCCGCACCGGCTCGGTCAAGCAGGGCGACGAGGTGACCGGCAACGAGACCCGGGTCAAGGTGGTGAAGAACAAGGTGGCGCCGCCGTTCCGCCAGGCCGAGTTCCAGATCCTCTACGGCAAGGGGATCTACCACGCCGGCGAGGTGGTCGATCTCGGCGTGCAGTGCAAGCTGGTCGACAAGGCCGGTGCCTGGTACAGCTACCAGGGCAACAAGATCGGCCAGGGCAAGGCCAACGCCGCCCAGTTCCTCGAGGACAACCCGGCGGTGATGGAGGAGATCGAGAGCCAGATCCGTGCCCAGCTGCTTGCCCCGGTGGAACCCAAGCAGGAAGAGGTCGCCGACGATGCGCTGGCCGCCGAGGATGGCGGCGACGACCGGGCCTAAGCCATGCACGGCGACGCCTCCGGGGGCGGCGAGACGACGCCCCGCCACGATGCCATCCGCCTGCTGGCCCGGCGCGAGTATTCGCGCCAGGAACTCGCCGAGCGGCTGGCGGCCAAGGGGCACGGGGCCGAGGCGATCGCCGAATGTCTCGATGCCCTGGCCGAACAGGGCCTGCAGTCCGACGAGCGCTTCGCCGAGGGGTTCCTGCGCTCGCGCATCCTGCGCGGCCAGGGGCCGCTGAAGATTCGCCTCGACCTGGAGCGTCGCGGCCTCGATCGAGAGCTGATCCGCCATGCCTTCGACGAGGCCGCCCGGCGCGGCGAGGGAGACTGGTTCGCCCTGGCCTGCGAGGCGCTGGTGCGGCGCTTTTCCGGCCCCGGCGATACCCCCCGCGAGCGCGCGCGGCGCGAACGCTTCCTGGCCGGTCGCGGCTTCGACTTCGACCAGGTGCGCCACGCCCTGGACACGGCCTGGTCGACCGACGACTGAGCCCACATCGGCCCGCTCCCCTTCAGTCGTTTGACAACTGCGCTATAATGGCTCCCTTTGCGAATGCCCCGGGTGGCACTCCTGTGGCGCAGTGGCGAGCCGATTCCGGCGTCGACACGCCGCTTGCCGACCCACCGGGCCACCATGCTCATCGCCACGGATACCCCATGAAAAGCGCAGATATCAGACAGGCTTTCCTGAGTTACTTCGAAGAGCACGGCCACACCGTCGTGCCTTCCAGCTCCCTGGTGCCGGGCAACGACCCGACCCTGCTGTTCACCAATGCCGGCATGGTGCCGTTCAAGGACGTCTTCCTGGGCCGCGACCCACGCCCCTACGTGCGCGCCACCTCCTCCCAGCGCTGCGTGCGTGCCGGCGGCAAGCACAATGACCTGGACAACGTCGGTTACACCGCCCGCCACCACACCTTCTTCGAGATGCTGGGCAACTTCAGCTTCGGCGACTACTTCAAGCGCGATGCCATCCGCTTCGCCTGGACCTTCCTGACCGAGGTGCTGGGGCTGCCGAAGGAGAAGCTCTGGGTCACGGTGCACGTCAGCGACGACGAGGCCGAGCGCATCTGGAAGGACGAGATGGGCATCGACCCCGAGCGCTTCTCGACGCTCGACGAGGACAACTTCTGGCAGATGGGTGACACCGGTCCCTGCGGGCCGAGTTCCGAGATCTTCTTCGATCACGGCCCCGAGGTCTGGGGTGGCCCGCCCGGCAGCCCGGAAGAGGATGGCGACCGCTACATCGAGATCTGGAACCTGGTGTTCATGCAGTTCGATCGGGATACGGCCGGCACCCTCAATCCGCTGCCCAAGCCCTCCATCGACACCGGCATGGGCCTGGAGCGCATCGCCGCGGTGATGCAGGGCGTGCACTCCAACTACGAGATCGACCTCTTCCAGCACCTGCTGGAGGCCGCGGCCCGGGCCACCGGCCATGGTGATACCACCGCGCCCTCGCTGCGGGTGATCGCCGATCACATCCGCTCCTGTGCCTTCCTGGTCGCCGATGGCGTGATGCCCTCCAACGAGGGGCGCGGCTACGTGCTGCGCCGGATCATCCGCCGCGCCATCCGCCACGGCCACAAGCTGGGGGCCCGCGGCAATTTCTTCCACAAGCTGGTGGGGGCGCTGGATGCGGAGATGGGCGAGGCCTATCCGGAGCTGCGCGAGGCGCGCCACCAGATCGAGCGCGTGCTGCTCAAGGAAGAGGAGCAGTTCGCCCGCACCCTGGAGCACGGCATGGGCCTGCTCGAGGAGGCCCTGGCCGGGCTTGAGGGCGATACCCTGCCCGGCGAGACGGTCTTCAAGCTCTACGACACCTACGGCTTTCCCTATGACCTGACCGCCGACGTCTGCCGCGAGCGTGACGTCAGCCTCGACCAGGCGGGCTTCGAGCGGGAGCTGGAGGCACAGCGCGAGCGCGCCCGGGCGGCCAGCCAGTTCGGCGCCGACTACACCGCGGGGATCGAGCTCGAGGGCGAGACCGCCTTCACCGGCTACGAGCAGCTGGAGGATCGCGCCACGGTCACCGCCCTCGTCGATCGCGAGGGTAACGCCCTGGCCGAGCTGGCGCCGGAGCAGCGCGGCGTCGTGGTGCTCGACCGCACGCCCTTCTACGGCGAGTCCGGCGGCCAGGTCGGCGATACCGGCTACCTGGAGCTCGACGGCGGACGCTTCCTGGTGACCGACACCCAGAAGCAGGCCGGCCATCACCTGCACCACGGCGTGCTGCTCGAGGGGGCGCTGGCCGTGGGCGCCGAGGTGCACCCCCGGGTCGATGCCAGCCTGCGCGCCGCCACGGTGCGCAACCACTCGGCGACCCACCTGATGCACAAGGCGCTGCGTATGGTGCTCGGCGATCACGTCCAGCAGAAGGGCTCGCTGGTCACTCCCGAGCGCCTGCGCTTCGACTTCAGCCACTTCGAGCCGCTGACCGCCGAGCAGCTGGCCGAGGTCGAGCGCCTGGTCAACGCGCAGATCCTCGCCAACGCCCCGACCCGCACCGAGCAGATGACCCTCGACGAGGCCAAGGAGAAGGGCGCGGCGGCGCTGTTCGAGGCCAAGTACGCCGACAGCGTGCGGGTGCTGACCATCGGCGCCGACGACTTCTCCATCGAGCTGTGCGGCGGCACCCACGTCGCCCGCAGCGGCGACATCGGCTGCTTCCACATCGTCAGCGAGGCGGGCATCGCCAGCGGCGTGCGCCGCATCGAGGCGATCACCGGCGAGGGCGCCCTGGCCTGGTTCCGCGAGCAGGAGGCGCGCCTGAACCGCATCGGCGAGCGCCTCAAGGCCAAGCCGGAGCAGGCCGAGGAGCGCGTCGAGTCGCTGCTCGAGCGCAACCGCACCCTGGAGAAGGAGCTCGAGCGGCTCAAGGCCAAGCTGGCCAGCGCCGCGGGCAACGACATGCTCAACGAGGCCCATGAGATCGAGGGCGTCAAGGTGCTGGCCAAGCGCCTCGAGGGCGTGGCCGGCAAGGAGCTGCGCGGCATGCTCGATCAGCTCAAGAACAAGCTGGGCTCCGGCATCGTGGTGCTCGGCGTCGCCGACGAGAGCGCCGGCAAGGTCAGCCTGATCGCCGGCGTGACCGATGACCTCACCGCGCGAGTCAAGGCCGGCGAGCTGGTCAACCACGTGGCCTCCCAGGTCGGCGGCAAG
>JAWWBV010000336.1:0-3675 GCA_033720795.1 Halomonas sp.
CGCGAACACCAGGGTGACGGTCTCGCGGCGGGCGCACTCGGCCAGCGGCCGCAGCCTCTCGCGATGCGTCTTGAGCTCGGCCAGGTAGCGGCGGCGAAAGGCCCCCCAGCCGAGCTCACCGGCATGAAACGCCTTGCGCAGTGCGTCGCTGGGGGCCACCTCCCTGGGCCAATCGTCGATGCGTGCGTCGGCCTTGGCCACGCCGCGCGGCCAGAGGCGGTCGACCAGTACGCGATAGCCATCGTCACGCTCCGGCGCCTCGAAGGCGCGCTTCAGCCGGATGCCCATGGGCGAGCTCCTGCTAAGGATTCGCCCCCAGTCTAGCCAAGAGCGGCCTCAGGCCTTGAGCACGTAGCGCAGGATCTCGACCACCTGCTCGGTGGTGGTGGCCCAGGCCATGGCCGAGGCATCGACCTCCTTCAGCGGGTGGATGATCGACTCGCCGTGGAGGGTGACGTAGGGCTTGCCCAGCGCCGCGCAGTAGCCGGCATCGAAGGCCGCGTTCCACTGCTTGTACTGGTCGCCGAAGCGCACCACCACCAGATCGCTCTGCTCGATCAGCGTCTTGGTGCGGATGGCGTTCACCTTGGACGACTTGTGGTCGCGCCAGAAGCCCTCGCTCTGCGGGCCCAGGTGGTCGCCGGCGGCATCGCTGGCGTCGTGATCGGTGACCGGCGCGGTGAAGACGACGTCGAGGCCGGCGGCCTCGGCGCCGCGCCGGATCTCGTCGCGCCAGTCGGTGTGGATCTCGCCGGAGAGATAGACGTAAAAGCTCATGCGGGCTCCAAGGACAGGGAAGTGTGACCGCCATGGTAGCCCAGCCGCGCTGAGAGTGGAAATACCTTCCATATTCAAGAGGCCGAGCGCCGTGAAGGGCTGTAAGGCCGGGGGCCGCAGCGCGACAGAGCGCCATGCACCCAGGCTCGAGAGGAGACCGATCATGAATCGTACACGCCGGTGGATGGCCCTCGCCCTGGCGATCGGCCTGGCCTGGTCGCTGGGCGCGGCCGCCGACGGACGCATCTTCACCCGGGATGGCCTGGCCATCGGCGGCACCGACCCGGTGGCCTACTTCACCCAGGGCGAGCCGGTGGCGGGCTCGCCCGAGTTCCAGTGGGAGTGGCACGAGGCCACCTGGCAGTTCGCCTCGGCCGAGCACCGCGACCTCTTCCAGGCCGACCCCGAGGCCTACGCCCCGCAGTACGGCGGCTGGTGCGCCTGGGCGGCGGCCAACGGCGAGGCCGCCTCGACCGTGCCCGAGGCGTGGAAGATCGTCGACGACAGGCTCTACCTGAACTACAGCAAGTGGATCCAGTGGCGCTGGGAGCGCGACATCCCCGGCTACATCGAGGCGGCCGACGCGCACTGGCCGGACATCTTCGGCGGGTGATACCACGGGGCGCGCACGGCATGAATTTTTCGGTTGAGCGCCTCGCCATGGCTAGGGCAGGATGAAGGTTCAGGAGAACATGCCAGGGACGGATCCATGGCCTACCCCCGGAGAAGCCAAATGCAACCGCTGAGCTACTACTACTACAACGTGCTGGAAGGTCTCGAGAAGCCGAGCGACGTGCCGTCGACTCTCCTGCAGGAGGGCTACGACATCCTCTACCGCCACGGCGGTCGCGTCGAGATGGACCTCATCGCCAAGGCCGAGGACGGCGACGCACGCGGCGAGCCCTTCCACTGGTACGAAGACCTCGATGCCGAGCAGCGGGCAAAATTGCACAAGGCGCTGGAGGACAACAACCCGGCGAAGATCCTCAAGGTCATGCAGCGCAACGGCTACGCCGGCGTGCTCTACCACCACGCCAGGGCGCACTTCCAGACGGCCGCCGACGTCGCGTAGGACGTAACGGCAGCGCAACCAAAAGGGCCCGCGAGATCGCGGGCCCTTTTGGTTTGGCGGGTCGTTGGTGGCGCGCCTGAAGACTAGGCAGCGTTCAGCCACATCGATTCTAGGCGGCAATGCTCCATAAGAGAAAATTCAGTTGCTCCCTAGCACAACACCGCAACAAGTAGTTTTACCGACACAGAAGATCATTATGAGACCTTCTCCCTGATGAAAATATGCGAATTAAAAGACTTTTCATCAAAATATCTTTCATCTATTTCTAGATAACTCAGAGACCTAACCAACTTCCCCAGCTTGTTATATCCGTAGTTCCGCGGGTCAAATGATGGGATATTCTTGTTTATATAGCTTCCAACCGCCGACAATGGTGCCCAACCATCATCCTTGGATACCGCATCAATCGCCGATATCATAACACCCTTTAATTCATAATTATCAGACTCATCCGACTTATCAGAATCTTTAAGCTCACGCAAAATTTCAGTAAATACAAACTTATCACATGCGGACACGAAAGCATCTGGTGTTTTCTTTTCCCCGAAGCCATACACCACTAAACCGCTCTCACGCAACCTGTTTGCCAGCCGCGTGAAGTCACTATCCGAGGAAACCAGGCAAAAGCCATCAAGCCTGTCTTCATGAAGCAAATCCATTGCATCAATAATCAGCGATGAATCTGTCGAGTTCTTTCCCTGAGTATAACTAAACTGCTGGACAGGTTGGATAGCATGCTTATGCAAATGTGCTTTCCATCCTTTTAAGTTCGTTGTGGTCCAATCCCCATAGGCTCTCTTGACACTAGCAACACCAAGCTTGGAGATCTCCGCCAATAGCTCTGAACAAACAGATGCCTGCGCATTATCCGCATCAATTAGTACCGCCAGTTTACTGTTTCCATTTTCGGCCATTTACCCCTCCACTATCCATGAAAAAGATATCATCCTACAGGCACTTTTATACCACCTCGCCAATCTCATGAGTTAGCGTAGACTTAATTCATCCGCCTGGCGAAGCGGAAGGAAACGGCCATAAGAAGACATAAAGCGAGTTAAGATATAACACACTTCTTTAGTCGCCATATTTTCTGGTCGGTTATGATGCATCACTGCAACACCAAGAATCTTTCAGGAACCTGTAGAGCTTCCCCAATGCTCGAGGAGCATATCGATGAACAGCTGGGCGGTGCTGGAAATACTGTGCGAATTGCTTCTCACCAGGCCGATAGTGCGCTGAATACGTGGTTCAGGCAGCTCTCGAGAACACAGGATGTCATGGTCGGGGCCAGGCATTGTCATCTTGGGCAGGATCGCCACGCCCAGCCCCGATTCGACGAGGCCAAGCGAGGTGGAAAGGTGCTGGACTTCGTAGAAGCTATTCAATCGGATGCCCTCAGCGGAGAGCGTGTTGTCCAGCAGCATGCGATTGCCACTGTCCCGGCTCACGGTGATCAACCTGGCCTGTTCGAGATCTGACCACTCGATGCGACCTTTATCCGCAAGAGGGTGGTCGGAACGGAGTGCCAGGACAAAGGGGTCTCGCAATAGTGGTGTGAAGGAGACTTCAGGGCTCTGGGCACTGAACATGTTGATACCGAAGTCTGCCTCGCCGCTGATCACCTTTTCCAGACCTTCCTTGGCACTGATATCGAGGATCCTGATGCGGATCCCCGGCCATGCCTCGCTGAAGCCTCGGATCACACTAGGCAGGAAATAGAAGGCCGCGGTGGGAATACAGGCAATGGTAACCGTGCCCTTCTGGTGGGTGGCCAATTCACGGATCCCCAGGATCGACGATTCGTACTCCTCGATCATGCGTCTCGC
>JAWWBV010000337.1:0-3666 GCA_033720795.1 Halomonas sp.
GCACGCCATTCCCAAGCTGCTCGAGCGCTTCGGCCTGGCCGCCTCGGACATCGGCCTGTGGGAGATCAACGAGGCCTTCGCCAGCCAGGTGCTGCACTGCCGCGATACCCTGGGCATCCCCGACGATCGCCTCAATGTCAACGGCGGCGCCATCGCCATCGGTCACCCCTTCGGCATGTCCGGCGCGCGCATGGTCGGCCACGCCCTGCTCGAGGGGAAGCGTCGCGGCGTGCGCTACGTGGTGGTCTCGATGTGCATCGGCGGCGGCATGGGCGCGGCGGGGCTGTTCGAGGTGGCTTGATCCGCGGCACCACCGGTCCGAACGCGAAGGCCCCCATCCGAGGATGGGGGCCTTCCTGTCGCCGGGGGGTCCCTCGGTTCAGCCCGGCTGGGCGCTGGCCTCGCGCAGGGCCCTGGCGGCGGCGAAGCGGATCAGCGGCAGCGGCAGGATGACCGCGACCAGTGGCACGGCGAAGCCGATGAAGGCGGCGTCGTAGCTGCCGGTGAGGTCGTGCAGATAGCCCGCCAGGGGTGGGGCCACCAGGGTGAAGAGCATCAGCACCGGGTTCATCAGCCCCATCACCCGACCGTAGTCGAGCAGGCCGAACACCTTGGCCAGCAGGGCGCCCCAGACCGGGATCATGCCACCGCCGCCGAGGCCCACGAGCAGGCTGCCGACCACCATCATCGCGTAGGGCGGGTCGTTCAGCAGGCACATCAGCCCCGCGGCGATCAGCGCCATCAGGGTGGCCAGCGCCGCACGCAGGTCGAGATGATCGGCGAGGGCGCCGAAGATCAGGGTGCCCGGCACCGCCAGGACCGCGACCAGCGAGATCAGCAGGGCGGCCCGGTCCTTCTCGATGCCGTGGTCCACGGCGAAGGGCACCAGGTTGCTGGCGGTGGCGGTGAACACCGCGAACAGCACCCCCACCGACAGGGCGATCAGCCAGAAGTTGCGGTTGGTGAGCACCGCCTGGGTGGAGTCGAAAACCGGGCCGACCACCGGCCGGTCGGGGTCGGCGGCGGCGCGCTTGCGGGCGTGCTGGTCCGAGGTCAGCAGCACCACCACCGGCAGGCCCACGGCGACGATGAGCAAGGCGAGCAGGCGGAAGGCCGTGCGCCACTCGTAGGCCTCGACCATCAGCTGGATCAGCGGCGGGAAGCAGAAGCCGCCGAAGGAGGTGCCCATGCCGGCGATGCCCAGCGCCAGGCCGCGGCGCTCGGTGAACCAGCGCGACAGCAGGGTGGAGGCGAACAGCGGCCCAAGGGTGGCGTAGCCGAACGACATCAGCAGGGCGTAGATCACCGGCACCTGCCACATCTCGCCGGCCCAGGAGAGCAGCAGATAGCCCGCGGCGATGGCCACCACGCCGATGGCCATCAGGCGGCGCAGGGAGTGGCGATCGATGCGCGCCCCGAGCCACGGCGAATAGAGGCCGGCGCAGAGCGTCATCGCCGCCATGCCGAGCATCAGCAGCATGCGGCTCGGCTGGAAGGTCTCGGCGAGAGGAACGGCGACGACGCCATAGGCATAGACCAGCGAGCCGATGCCGATGGCCTGGATCCAGAAGGCGACGAAGACCTGGCACCAGGCGGATGCATGGGATTTCATGGGCGTTGCCTCATCTTGTTGTTGGATCGCGTTGCGGGATCGCTGTGGGAGCGTGACCGCCAC
This sequence comes from Halomonas sp., assembly GCA_033720795.1. Taxonomy (GTDB): domain Bacteria; phylum Pseudomonadota; class Gammaproteobacteria; order Pseudomonadales; family Halomonadaceae; genus Halomonas. Next base: position 1,676 of record JAWWBV010000337.1, read on the forward strand.
GCCCCCGGCTGCAGTGGTCCCATGATCGCATGCTCGACGGCCATGCAAGGACCAGCATCGTCCGTTCGGACCAGCGCCGCCGCCTAGTCCCCATGGACGACGCACGCCGTGCCGGGCCGACGCATGATGCGCCATGAACAGACCTGCCATTCACACCGCATAAGGATGACGTTATGCCGACCACCGTCGTGACAGGCAGCGCCTCGGGTATCGGGCGCTCGGTGCATGAATTGCTGAAGAAGCGTGGCCATCGGGTCATCGGCGTTGACCTCAAGGGCGCCGAGATCGCCGTCGACCTCTCGAGCGCGGAGGGCCGCGAGGCGGCGATCCGCGAGATCCGTACGCTGACCGGCGGCACGCTGGACGGCCTGGTGTGCTGTGCCGGGCTGGGCGTGACGGCTCCCGACAGCGGCCTGATCCTGCGCGTCAATCACTTCGCCGTGACGGCGCTGCTCGACGGGCTCTTCGACGACCTCAAGCGCGGCCGCTCCCCTGCGGCCCTGGTGATCGGCTCGGTGGCGGCCAGCCAGCTGGTCGGCCAGCAGGTGCCGCTGGTGGAGACGCTGCTCGCCGGCGACGAGGAGGCCGCCGTCGCCCAGATTCGCGACCTGGACAAGCCTCAGCTCGCCTATGCGGCCTCCAAGTACGCCGTCACCCGCTTCGCGCGTCGCCGTGCGGTGGCGTGGGGCCCGAGCGGCGTGCGCCTCAACGTGGTGGCGCCTGGCGCGGTGGAGACCCCGCTGCACAAGGCCTCCAGCGAGGACCCGCGCTTCGGCGAGGCGGTGAAGAACTTCGTCGCGCCGCTGGGCCGCGCCGCCCAGCCCAAGGAGGTCGCCGAGCTGGTGGGCTTCCTGCAGTCCGAGGCGGCCAGCTTCATCCACGGCGCCGTGCTCTACGCCGACGGCGGCATGGACGCTAGGATGAAGGAAGCGACCTTCTGAGCGGCCATGCCCACCGCGCGCCCGGCCGCGGTCGGGCGCTTCGATCCGTCCCTGGCGAGGCAGTGTAATGGCCAGAAAAACCAAGGCGGAAGCCGCGGAGACTCGCGAGGCCCTGCTCGATGCGGCGGAGGAGGTGTTCTTCGAACACGGCGTGCAGCAGGCGTCCCTCGAGCGGGTGGCCTGCCAGGCGGGGATGACCCGGGGCGCCGTCTACTGGCACTTTCGCAACAAGCCGGAGCTGTTTCGCGCCGTGCTGGAACGCGCCCGGGTGCCCGTGGAGGAGCTGATCCCCTCCGCTGAGCACGATCCGCACGGCGAGGCGCCCATGGAACGCCTCAAGGCGCTGTTCGCGCGGGGCCTCGAGCGACTCGATACCCCGCGCCATCATCGCGTCCATGCGACGCTGATCTACCGCTGCGAGGCCCGCCGAGACGTCGACCCCGCCGGCATCCACGACGAGATGGCGGGGGAGTTCCACGATGCCCTGCTGGCCTTCTTCACCCGGGTCGAGCGGCAGGGAGGCCTGCGCGATGGGGTCTCGGCCGAGGGCGCCACGCGGGTCGTCTTCTCGGCGGTCAGCGGTATCTACCACAACTGGCTGAACAGGAACGGCACCTTTTCCCTGCGCCGGGACGGCATGCGTACGCTCTCGACCCTGTTGGAGCTGGTGGCGGCGCAGGCGCCCGAGCCGGGCCCGCACGGCACGGCGGGCGAGGACCCCCTCTCGATAGCCACATAGGACAGACACCATGAAAGTCTTAGCTACGGTCAAACGCGTCATCGATTACAACGTCAAGATCCGGGTCAAGCCGGACCACTCCGACGTCGACCTCACCAACGTCAAGATGGCCCTGAACCCCTTCTGCGAGATCGCCGTGGAAGAGGCGGTGCGCCTGAAGGAGTCCGGGGTGGCCAGCGAGGTGATCGTCGCCACCGTCGGCCCCAAGGCCGCCCAGGAGCAGCTGCGCACCGCGCTGGCGCTGGGCGCCGACCGCGCCGTGCACGTCGAGACCGACGAGCGCGTCGAGTCGCTGGGCGCGGCCAAGGCCC
>JAWWBV010000338.1:0-3659 GCA_033720795.1 Halomonas sp.
CCAGACGTGCACCAGGCGCGTGAACGGGAACAGCAGGATGATGGTCAGGCCGATGAAGACGTGGAGCTTGTAGATCCAGGAGACCTCGGCCATGTAGTCCGCGGCCCCGCCGCTGAAGAAGACGATGGACTGCGCCCAGCCTGCCAGGGTCAGCATCATCGCGCCGTCCAGGTGCCCCAGGGAGAAGAACACGCTGATCACGCCCAGGCCCGCCTGGAGGACGATCAGCGCGAGGATGGCGTTGTCCATCATGCTCGACGAGGCCTTCACTCGCGGGTTGGTGAAGCGACGATAGAGCAGCATGGCGCCGCCGATCAGACACAGCACACCGGCGATGCCGCCGATGATGATCGCCAGTACCTGCTTGGTGCCGGCGCTCAGGAAGGGCGCATAGACCCAGTGCGGCGTCAGCATGCCGAACAGGTGGCCGAAGAAGATCACCAGGATGCCGATATGGAAGAGGTTGCTGGCCAGGCGCATGTTCTTCGACGAGAGCATCTGGCTGGAGCCGGTCTTCCAGGTGTACTGGCCGTGGTCGTAGCGCAGCAGGCTGCCGACCAGGAACACCGTGCCGGCAAGATACGGGTAGTAGCCGTAGATCAGGTGTTGCAGGTATTCGCCAAACATGACGGTTCTCCTTTAGCGATCGGTCACGGTGCGGTCGGGCCGCTGCCGGGCATGATCTTGACGGGGTCGCTGGGCACGGCCTGCTTGCGCTCGGCCAGCCGCCGCCCCTCGGCGGACTGCAGGGCGCAATCCTGGTCGGACTCGGCGGTGAAGCGCACCGCCTCCTCCTCCCACACCTCGTCCAGGGCCTCGGCGGTGTAGTCGGGCGCCTCCTCCTTCGCGGTCTGGCGATGGGGGGCGACGTCCTCCTCGGCGCCGATCAGCGCCAGCAGCGCCAGGGGCACCAGGGCGTGGTCTGCCTCGCGCTCCTCGAGGCGCGCGGTGAGCAGCGCCAGGATGTGGCGGATCTCCCCCAGCCAGCGGCCGATGTCGGCTTCGTCCCGGGTGGAGAGGTACTCCAGGAACAGCGGCAGGTAGTCCGGCAGCTCGTGGGCATCCAGCTCGAAGCCCGCGGCGCGGTACTCGGCCATCAGGTCGACCATCGCCTGGCCGCGGTCCCGGGACTCGCCGTGGACGTGCTCGAAGAGCAGCAGCGAGGTGTTGCGGCCGCGGTCGAAGAGCGCCACGTACTCGGCCTGCAGCTCCATGATGTCGGCCTCCAGGATCCGCTGGCACCACTCCATCAGGGCGCTGCGCACCGCCGCCGACAGGCGGCCCTCCGCGTCGAGGATCTCGATCATCTCCGGGGCGGCGGCCTGGAGCGCCTCGGTGGGGTAGTCCAGCAGCCGGGCCAGCACGCGCAGGCTGCGCATGCCGACGATCGGTTCCAGCTGTTGTGCGGCATCAGCCATGACGGGCCTCCTCGCTCTGGGCGTGCGGGTCGAAGGTCTCCACCGGCTTGACCAGGGTGGTGGTGGTCTTGCGGCCGCCGAACAGGCTCTGGCCGCTGTCGCCGTGGCAGCCATCGCCGAAGCTGAAGCCGCAGCCGCCGCGCTCGGGGAAGGCCTCGGTGGCCATCTCGCGATGGCTGGTCGGGATCACGAAGCGATCCTCGTAGTTGGCGATGGCCAGGTAGCGGTACATGTCCTCCACCTGCTGTTCGGTCAGCTCGACGCTCTCCAGCACCGAGGCGTCGGCCTGGCCTTCCACATGCTTGCCACGCATGTAGAGGCGCATCGCCATCAGGCGCTTGAGCGCCAGCACCACGGGTTCCTCCTCGCCGGCGGTGAGCATGTTGGCCAGGTACTTCACCGGGATACGCAGCGACTCGATCCTGGGCATCACGCCGTCGAACTCGACCTTGCCGGCCTCGGCCGCGGACTGGATCGGCGACAGCGGCGGCACGTACCAGACCATCGGCAGGGTGCGATACTCGGGGTGCAGCGGCAGCGCCAGGCCCCAGTCCATGGCCAGCTTGTAGACCGGCGAGGCCTGGGCGGCCTTGATGACGTTGTCGGTAATGCCGTCCTGCTTCGCCTGGGCGATCACCTCCGGGTCGTGGGGATCCAGGAAGATCTCGCGCTGGCGATGGTAGAGGTCACGCTCGTCCGGGGAACTGGCCACCTCCTCGATGCGATCGGCATCGTAGAGCAGCACGCCGAGATAGCGGATGCGGCCCACGCAGGTCTCGGAGCAGACGGTCGGCTGGCCGGCCTCGATCCGCGGGTAGCAGAAGATGCACTTCTCGGACTTCCCGGTCTTCCAGTTGTAGTAGATCTTCTTGTAGGGGCAGCCGGAGATGCACATCCGCCAGCCGCGGCACTTGTCCTGGTCGATCAGGACGATGCCGTCCTCCTCGCGCTTGTAGATGGCGCCGGAGGGGCACGATGCCACACAGGTCGGGTTGAGGCAGTGCTCGCACAGCCGCGGCAGGTACATCATGAAGGTGTTCTCGAACTGGCCGTAGATGTCGGCCTGCACCTTCTCGAAGTTCATGTCCTTGCGCCGCTTGGCAAACTCGGTGCCGAGGATCTCCTCCCAGTTGGGCCCCCACTCGATCTTGTTCATGCGCTGACCGGAGATCAGCGAACGCGGCCGCGCGGTGGGCTGGTGCTCGCCCTGCTTGGCGCTGTGCAGGTGCTCGTAGTCGAAGGTGAACGGCTCGTAGTAGTCGTCGATCTCCGGCAGGTCGGGGTTGGCGAAGATGTTCGCCAGCACCCGCCACTTGCCGCCGATGCGCGGTTCGATCTTGCCGTCCTTGCGGCGCATCCAGCCGCCCTTCCACTTGCCCTGGTTCTCCCACTCCTTGGGATAGCCGATGCCGGGCTTGGTCTCGACGTTGTTGAACCAGGCGTACTCGACGCCCTCGCGGCTGGTCCAGACGTTCTTGCAGGTCACCGAGCAGGTGTGGCAGCCGATGCACTTGTCGAGGTTGAGGACCATGCCTACCTGGGAACGAATCTTCATTTCACGGCCTCCTGCTCGTAGTCGTTGCCTTCGCCATCCAGCCAGTCGATCTTCTTCATCTTGCGCACGATGACGAACTCATCGCGGTTGGAGCCGACGGTGCCGTAGTAGTTGAAGCTGTAGGAGAGCTGGGCATAGCCACCGATCATGTGGGTCGGCTTGGGACACACACGGGTGACCGAGTTGTGGATACCGCCGCGGGTGCCCGTCTGCTCGGAACCCGGCATGTTCAGGATCCGCTCCTGGGCGTGGTACATCATCGCCATGCCGTTCTTGACCCGCTGACTGACCACGGCCCGGGCGGCGATGGCACCGTTGGCGTTGTAGAGCTCGATCCAGTCATTGTCCTCGACGCCGATGGACCGGGCGTCGTCCTCGGACATCCAGACGATCGGACCGCCCCGCGACAGGGTCTGCATCAGCAGGTTGTCGCTGTAGGTGGAGTGGATGCCCCACTTCTGGTGCGGGGTGATCCAGTTCAGGGCGATCTCCGGGTTGCCGTTGCCCTTGGGCTCGGCCACGCTCACCGCCGCCTTGGTATCGATGGGCGGACGGTAGACCAGCAGGCTCTCGCCGAAGGCGCGCATCCAGGGGTGGTCCTGGTAGAACTGCTGGCGACCGCTGACGGTGCGCCACGGGATCAGCTCATGCACGTTGGTGTAGCCGGCGTTGTAGGAGACGTGTTC
>JAWWBV010000339.1:0-3656 GCA_033720795.1 Halomonas sp.
GGCCGAGAATCCCGGCGCGACCCTGGCCGACCAGCTGCTCAGCGCCGAGGAGGACCTGGCCGAGCCGCTGGTGGCCCTGCAGGCGCTGCTCGCCGAGTTGCCCGTCGCCCCGCGCCTGGAGATTCGCCGCGACGCCGAGGGTAATCTCGAGTACCACTCCACCGCCCGCGAGGACACCCTCTTCGCCGCCTGGCAGAAGGTCTTCCAGTCCCGGGTCGAGCGCGACGCGCCCATGGGCTTCGACGAGGATCCCTGGCCCCAGGCCGGCGAGTGGCTCCCGGCGCTCTGTGCCCACCCCGAGTGGCTGGATTCGCCGGCCGTGCTGCAGGCGCTGGCGCTGGCGCTGGCGAGCCGCTTCGGCAGCCTGCCGTGGATGGCGCCGAGCCTGTTCGAGCCGCTGGCGACCCGGCTCGAGCGCTGGCTCGAGCAGGTGCGCGCCGCGGGCGAGGGCGGCTTCCCGTGGGAGAGCGCCGATAACGCCGTGCTGCTGCGCTCGGGTCTCGCGCTGGTGGTCGGCATGGAGCGCGGCGCCCGCGCCCGCTCCCGAGAGCTGGCCGAGCGCCTGCTGACCCTGGACGCCCAGGACAGCCTGGGGCTGCGTGAGCTGGTGCTCGACCAGCTGCTGAGGGAGGGGCGCGACCGCGCGGCCCTGGACCTCAGCCTGCGCGAACTCGAGAGCGAGGACGAGGAGGCCCCGCCGCTGGGGCTGTTGATGGGGCGGGTGCTGGCGCTCTATCGCCTGGAGCGCCGCGACGAGGCCGAGGCGGCACTGGCGGAGGTGCACCGCCACAATGCCCATGCCGTGGCGATGCTGTGCGCCGAGAACCCGCGGCCGGTCGGTAACGGCGGTGACGGCGTCGCCGCGCCCGGCTCCCGGGCCGAGGCCTGGCAGTATCGCACCCTGATGCGCGACCAGTGGCGCACCACCCCGGGGGCGCTGGAGTGGCTGCAGGGCCGGCTGGGCGAGTGACCCGGTGTCGTCAGCGTAGAGGCGGCGAGGTAGCCGCCCTCAGGCCGTCCGCGGCGACGGCACCAGGGCGCGGTCGCGGCTGATCCAGATCGCCAGCAGCACGGCGGGCACGCCGAGCACGGCAGAGACCAGGAAGAAGGTGGCGTAGCCCTCGGCGTTCACCACCAGGCCGCCGAAGCCGCTCAGGAACTTGCCGGGCAGGGTCATCAGCGACGAGAAGAGCGCGTACTGGGTCGCCGTGTAGGCCCGTGAGGTGAGGCTCGACAGGAAGGCGATGAAGACGGCGCTCGCCAGGCCGTTGGCCAGGTTGTCGCCGACGATCGCCATGACCAGCATGGGCACGCTCTGTCCCGCCAGCGACAGGGCCACGAACAGCAGGTTGGTCAGCGCCGCCGCCGCCGCGCCCAGCACCAGGATCGGCCCGATGCCATAGCGGGCCACCAGCAGCCCGCCGAGAATGCCCCCACCGATGCTCATGGCGATCCCGAAGACATTGGTGACGTTGGCGATGGTTGCCAGCGAAAACCCCAGGTCGATGTAGAGCGGGTTGGCCATCGAGGCCATCGCCAGGTCGCTGATCCGGAACACCGCCACGAACACGAGCAGCCAGATCGCGCGCCGGCGATGGCGCGTGAAGAAGTCGGTGAAGGGGCAGACGATGGCGCCGATCACCCAGGCGGTCAGGCGGCGCAGCGGCTTGGGTCGGCCGCGAGAGGCGCGCAGGAAGGCGCGCACCCGCGGCTCGTGGATCAGCTGCGTGCCCAGCGAGGTCCGCGCGGGCTCCGGGCGCAGCAATACCGTGATTGCCCCGACCCCGACCAGCGCCGCCATGCTCAGATAGGCCGCTTCCCAGGAGATCAGCGAGGCCACGTAGAGGGCCCCGGCGCCGGCGGCCAGCAGGCCCCCGCGGTAACCGATGATGTAGGTCGAGGCCATGGCGGCCTGCACATCGTCCGGGGCCGACTCGATGCGAAAGGCGTCGATGGCGATGTCCTGGGTCGCGCTGCCGAAGGCCACCAGCAGGGCGAGCGCGGCCACCAGCGGCAGGTGATCGACCGGGTCGACGCCGGAGAGGCCCACCAGACCCGCGGCGATCATCGCCTGGGCCAGCAGCATCCAGCCGCGCCGCTGCCCGAAGGTACGGGTCAGCAGCGGCAGGGCGAGGCGGTCCACCACCGGGGCCCAGAAGAACTTGATCGAGTAGAGCATGCCGATCCAGGCGAAGAAGCCGATGGCCGCCACCTCGACACCGCTGCTGCGCAGCCAGGCCGAGAGCGTGGAGAACACCAGCAGGAAGGGCAGGCCAGCCGAGAAGCCCAGAAACAGCATGGTGATGACCGGTGCGCGCAGGTAGATCACCAGGGCGTCATGCCAGCTGCGGCGAGCGGTGGATGGCGGCATGTGGGGCAGGACTCCTTGCGCGGGGGCGTGCGTCGGGACTCGAGGGCGGTCACGCAGGTCCCCGCCATCGATGATAAAATTGTCACTCAGTCGCCGGGCCAGTGGCGGTTCGACCCATGTCGCCCGCGGGCCGTTTTCCGGGGCGACATGCGGTGGGATTGTTGCAGAGCACCGGCAGTGATACCAGCAGGAAGCCGATCAGGAGCCATATGAGCGATTCAGAGATTCGTCACGACGAGGCCGACGATGCCGTCCCCCGCTGGTACGTCATTCAGTGCAAGGGCGGCGAATCCTTCCGCGCCGCCGAGCACCTGACCAACCAGGATTACGAGATCTTCCATCCCGTGCTGCAGGTGCAGAAGAAGCGCCGCGGCAAGCTCGAGTGGGTCAGTGAACCGCTCTTTCCCTATTACCTGTTCATCCGGCTCGATCGCCTGGCCAGCAACTGGCGCCCCATCCGTTCCACCCGCGGGGTGCTGAAAATCGTCACCTTCGGCCTTGCTCAGCCGGTGCCGGTCAGCGATGCGCTGGTCCAGACCCTGCTCGAGCATGGCAGCGACGCCGACGACGCGACGGCGAATGTCTACTTCCGCGCCGGCGAGGCGGTGGAGATCACCGAGGGTCCCTTCAAGGACCTGCAGGCGGTGTTCGCGAGCCACAAGGGCGAGGAGCGTGCCATCGTGCTGCTCAACCTGCTGCACAAGCAGCAGCGCCTGGAGATGCCTGTCGGCCAGCTGCGCCGCCGCGACTAGCCACCGCCTCGACGCCTTTCCCCATCGCCCAAGGAGACCTCATGACCATCGACCCCCAGCGCGTCGTGACCCTGCACTATGTCCTCAGCGACCAGGACGGCAACGTCCTCGACGACTCCCGGGCTCGCGCGCAGCCGCTCGAGTACCTGCACGGCCACGGCAACATCATGGCCGGCCTGGAGCAGGCCCTGGCGGGCCGTGCCGCCGGGGCCGAACTCTCCGTGACCCTGATGCCGGCCGAGGCCTACGGGCTGCGCGACGAGGCGCTGGTGCGCGAGGTCGGGCGCCACGCCTTTCCCGCCCCCGACCTCGCCCCCGGGATGCGCTTCCAGACCCCCGGCGACGACGGTCCCGAGATCGTCACCATCCTCGAGGTGCGCGACGACGGCGTGCTGATCGACACCAACCATCCGCTGGCCGGCCACACCCTGCGCTATCGCCTCGAGGTGCTCGAGGTCCGCGAGGCCACCCGCGCGGAGCTCGCCAAGGGCCACCCGCTGCCGCCCGGCACCGAGCCCGGCGAGGTGGAAGAC
>JAWWBV010000340.1:0-3602 GCA_033720795.1 Halomonas sp.
AGCGGCTACTCCGTATTTGCCGGCGTGGGCGAGCGGACTCGTGAGGGTAACGACTTCTATCACGAGATGACCGAATCCAACGTCATCGACAAGGTGTCGCTGGTCTATGGTCAGATGAACGAGCCGCCCGGCAACCGCCTGCGCGTGGCCCTGACCGGCCTGACCATCGCCGAGAAGTTCCGCGATGAAGGCCGCGACGTGCTGCTGTTCGTCGACAACATCTACCGCTACACCCTGGCCGGTACCGAGGTCTCCGCACTGCTGGGCCGCATGCCGTCCGCGGTGGGCTACCAGCCGACCCTGGCCGAGGAGATGGGCGTCCTGCAGGAGCGCATCACCTCCACCAAGGCAGGCTCGATCACCTCCGTGCAGGCCGTCTACGTGCCCGCGGACGACCTGACCGACCCGTCTCCGGCGACCACCTTCTCGCACCTGGATGCGACCGTGGTACTGGCGCGCTCGATCGCCGAGCTGGGCATCTACCCGGCCATCGATCCGCTGGACTCCACCTCGCGCCAGCTCGACCCGCTGGTCGTCGGCGAGGAGCACTACAACACCGCCCGCGGCGTGCAGGGCGTGCTGCAGCGCTACAAGGAGCTCAAGGACATCATCGCCATCCTGGGCATGGACGAACTGTCCGACGAGGACAAGCTGGCCGTCTCCCGGGCGCGCAAGATCCAGCGCTTCCTGTCGCAGCCGTTCTTCGTGGCCGAGGTCTTCACCGGGGCGCCCGGCAAGTACGTGTCCCTGAAGGACACCATCCGCGGCTTCCAGGGTATCCTCGACGGCGAGTATGACGAGCTGCCCGAGCAGGCCTTCTACATGGTCGGCACCATCGACGAGGCCGTCGAGAAAGCCAACCAGATGAAGTAATCCCTCCACCTGGGAGACGTCATCATGACGAAAAGCTTCAAGTGCGAGATCGTCAGCGCCGAGGCGTCGATCTACTCCGGGTCCGCCGAGCAGGTCGTGGCGGCCGGCATCATGGGGGATCTGGGGATCCTGGCCGGGCACACGCCGCTGCTCACCGAGCTGGCGCCGGGGCCGGTCCGGATCGTCCATGGCGGGGGTGAGGAAGATCACTTCTTCGTCACCGGCGGTTTCCTCGAGGTGCAGCCCAACGTGGTCACGGTGCTGGCGGATACCGCCGTGCGCGCCGACGACCTCGACGAGGCCGCCGCCGAGGAGGCCCGTCAGCACGCGCTGAAGGAGATGGGCGACAAGTCTGCGGAGCTCGACTACAGTCACGCCGCCGCAGAGCTGGCCGAGGCCATGGCGCAGCTGCGTACCATCCAGCAGGTGCGTCGCAAGGCCGGCCGCGGCTAACGCCCGGCTCGTGTCTCGACCTCGACGCCCTCCGGACCCTGTCCGGGGGGCGTTGTCGTTTCTGGGCACCGCCGGCGCCCAGGCGGCCACACCTGATCGATGCCTCGGGGTGGTGATCTACGTCGGCTTCGCCACCGCCATGCTCTCGACACCCTGAGCGACCGGCGGCGGACAGGCGGGCCGCACGGGTGTATCCTCTGGGGCCGCCCGAGCCGCCTCATTCCTCTACACGGACCGTACCATGGACTGGCTACAGATCTTCGTCCTCTCCATCGTTCAGGGATTGACCGAGTTCCTGCCGATCTCCAGCTCTGCCCACCTGATCCTGGTGCCGGTCTTCACCGACTGGGACGACCAGGGCCTGGTCTTCGATGTCGCCCTGCACATCGGCAGCCTGAGCGCGGTGGTGCTCTACTTCCGCCACGAACTGGTCGGCATGACCACCAGCTGGTGTCGCAGCGTGGCGGGCCGCGGCACCGACGACGAGGCGCGCCTGGCCTGGTGGGTGATCCTGGCCACCATTCCCGTCGGACTGGCGGGGCTCGCCTTCGAGGACGCCATCCAGGGGATCATGCGCTCGCCGCGGGTCATCGCCGGGGGCCTGATCGGCTTCGGGCTGCTGCTGGCCTGGGCCGACTGGCGGCATCGCGGCACCCGTAACGAGTACCACCTCACCTGGCGGGATGCCCTGTGGATCGGGCTGGCCCAGGCGCTGGCGCTGATCCCGGGAACCTCGCGTTCCGGCATCACCATGACCGCCGCGCTGCTGCTGGGCCTGAACCGCGAGGGGGCGGCGCGCTTCTCCTTCCTGCTCTCGATCCCGGTGATCGTGCTCGCCGGGGGGCTGGAGATCCTCCATCTCGCCGACGCCGCCGTGCCGGTGGACTGGGGCGCCCTGATCATGGGGGCGCTGCTCTCGGGGATCAGCGCCTACCTGTGCATCCACTTCTTCCTGGTCTTCATCAAGCGGATCGGCATGCAGCCCTTCGTGGTCTACCGCCTCGTGCTGGGTGTCGCGCTGCTCTGGCTCTTCGGAGGCGCCTGACATGACACATCTGCGTTCGCTTCTGGTGTCCCTGCTGCTCGGCCTGCTCTTATCGGGCTGTTCCGAGCGCGACCGCCCCCTCGAGTCTCCGGTGACCCTCGAGGGCGACATCTTCGGCACCTTCTATCAGGTGAGCATCGCCGACCCCCTGACGCAGGGGGAGGCCAACGCGCTCGAGGAGGGCCTGCTCGCCGAGCTCGAGGCGGTGGATGCCGCCATGTCCACCTGGCGCGACGACTCCGAGCTGATGGCCTTCAACCGCGCCCCGCTGGGCAAATGGCAGCCCCTCTCCGACCACCTCATCGAGGTGCTGGCCATCGGCCAGTCGGTGGCCAAGGCGAGCGGCGGGGCTTTCGACATGACCATCGGCGACCTGGTCAACCTGTGGAGCTTCGGCCCTGAGGCGCGTCCCCGGCAGGTGCCGGATGACGCGGCCCTGGCCGCGCGGCTGGCCGAGGTCGGGCCCGACAGCCTGGAGGTCGACGCCGACGCCCGCCAGGCGCGACGCCTGCGCGACGTCTTCGTCGATCTCTCCGGGGTGGCCAAGGGGCACGCCACCGATCGGGTGGCCGGCTATCTCGACCGCCAGGGGCTCGACCACTACCTGGTCAACCTGGGCGGCGAGCTCAAGGTGAGCGGCCATCGCGACGCCGAGTCGGCCCCCTGGCGGATCGGCATCGAGGTGCCCCGTGACGGCCGCCCCGAGGCGCAGCACGTGTTCGCCCTGGAGGACATCGCGGTGGCCACCTCCGGCGACTACCGCAACTACTTCGAGGTGGATGGCCAGCGCTACTCGCACACCCTGGATCCGCGCACCGGCCGCCCCATCGAGCATCGCCTGGCCTCGGCGACCGTCGTGCACCCCTCCGATGCCTGGGCCGATGCCTGGGCCACGGCGCTGCTGGTGCTGGGCGAGGAGGCGGGCATGGCGCTGGCCCGGGAGCGGGGGCTCGCCGTGCTGATGCTGGTGCGCCAGGGCGAGGGCTGGACCAGCCTGGCGAGCCCGGCCTTCGCCGAGCGCTTCGGCCGCGCGACCCTCGAGGAGCTGGACGTGACGGTGGTCGAGGAACCGGCGGCCGGCATGGCGGAGGCGCCCGCCCGCCCCCTAGAATAGAACCCAACAGATGAACGTGGACAAGGAGTCATGATGACGCTCGACGTGGTGATACTGGCAGCCGGGCAGGGGACCCGGATGCGCTCGTCCCTGCCCAAGGTGCTGCACCGCCTGGCC
>JAWWBV010000341.1:0-3601 GCA_033720795.1 Halomonas sp.
CTCAGCCAGCAAGGGCGTCAGTCGCTCGTCGTTCTCGGTGAAGTCGACGAAGGCCTCGTCCACCACCAGGGTAGTGCCTGTCTCGTCGCACCGGGCCAGCAGGCGCTTGATGGCCTCCCGGGGGATCAGGGTGCCGGTGGGGTTGTTGGGGCGGCAGAGGAAGAGCACCTCGGCCTTCGTCATGGCCCGCTCGGCGGCGTCGAGGTCGAGGTCGAAGGCCTCGCCGCCGAGCGGCAGGGAGGCGACGTCGAGGCCATAGTGCTCGCAGGCCCGGGCGTACTCGCTGAAGGTGGGCTGCACGATCAGCGCGCGGCCGCCGGCGTGCAGCCCCGCGGCGAGATAGATCGCCTCGGCGCCGCCGCCGGTCACCAGCACCCGCTCAGGGGCGACGCCCTCGTGCTCGGCGATGGCGCGGCGGGCCCGGTCGTCGTCGGGGTCCGGGTAGCGACTCAGGCAGTCGGCGGCGCCGGCCAGCCAGCCGTCGAGCCAGGGCGGCGGCCCCAGGGGATTGAGGTTGGCGCTGAAGTCGACCAGCGGCTGGTCCGCCGGCAGGCCGTAGCGCGCGAGCAGCGGCGCGGCGCGCCCGCCGTGACCAGGCCAGTTCGATTCGCCACCCACGCTCATGAGAGAAGCTCCCGGGCCAGGATCGGCAGGGCCATCAGCAGCAGGAAGGCCAGCCAGCCGCCGTGCATGTGGCGGATGGCGCGACCGATGTGGTCGACGCTCAGGGGCTCGAGGGCCGTGCCGAGGGTGGCGCGGTGCGAGGGGCGCCCGGCGTAGTGGTTGAGGCCGCCGAGGCGCACCCCCAGCAGGTTCGCCACCATGGCCTCCGGCCAGCCGGCATTGGGGCTCGGGTGGCGGGGCGCCTCGCGGCGGGTGGCGGCGAGCGCCCCGGCCCGGCGGCTGCCGGGGATCGCCCAGGCGGAAAGCCACAGCGCCAGCGCGGTGAGCCGGGCCGGCAGCCAGTTGACGGCATCGTCGAAGCGCGCCGCGGCGCGGCCGAAGTCGAGGTAGCGGGGGCTCTTATAGCCAACCATGGAGTCCAGGGTGTTGGCCGCCTTGTAGGCCAGGGCCAGGGGCGCGCCGCCGAGCAGCGCCCAGAAGAGCGGCGCGGTGATACCGTCCACGGTGTTCTCGGCCACGGTCTCCACCGCGCCCCGGGCGAGCTCCCCCTCGTCGAGGGCGTCGGTGTCGCGCCCGACGATCCTCGCGAGCGCCTGGCGCGCCGGATCGAGCTCGCCACGGGCCAGCGGCCGGGCCACCGCCCGGCCGGCCTCGGCGAGCCCCCGGGCGGCCAGGGTGGTGACGAGCAGGCCGAGCTCAGCGGCGAGCGAAAGCCAGGGGCTGAGCCAGGCGAGCATCGCCAGCACGCCCCAGGCGAGCGCCCAGCTGCCGCCCACCACCAGGGCCACCAGCCAGCGACCGCGGCGCCGGCGCGCGGCGGCGGACCCGTGATTCCAGGTCCGCTCGAGCCGGGCGATCGCCCTGCCCATGCCCACCACCGGGTGGGGCAGCCAGGGCGGATCGCCGAGCGCCAGGTCGAGCAGCATGGCGACGGCGACCAGGCCCAGCAGCGCAAGCGACAGGGGCTCGACGAGCGGGCTCATCGCGCCCCCTCCGTCATCGCCAGGGAGGCCGTCACGGCGCGGAACACGGCGTCACCCCGTCATCGATGCCGGCATCGGCGAAGGTCGCCATCTCGGCGAGCATCGCCGTGGCCGCCTCCAGCAGCGGGAAGGCCAGCGCGGCTCCGCTCCCCTCGCCGAGGCGCAGCTCGAGATCGAGCAGCGCCTCGGCGTCGAGCGCCTCCAGGGCCAGGCGATGGCCGGGCTCGTGGGAGCGATGGCCGAAGATCAGATAGGGGCGCAGGGCGGGCTCGAGCCGGCAGGCGGTCAGTGCGGCCACCGTGGCGATGAAGCCGTCGACCAGCAGCGGCAGGCGGTGTGCCGCGCCCTCCAGGTAGGCGCCGGCCATGGCGGCGATCTCCAGCCCGCCGAGCGCGGCGAGGGTCGCCAGCGGATCGGCGGGATCGGGCGCCCGGGCGGCGAGGGCCGCCTCGATGACCGCCCGCTTGTGGTCCAGGGCCGCGCCCGCCACGCCGGTGCCCGCCCCGACCAGCGCACTCACCGGGGCGCCGGTCAGCGCGGCCAGCAGGGCGCTGCTCGCCGTGGTGTTGGCGATGCCCATCTCGCCGACGATCAGGCAGCGACAGCCGGCCGCGACGGCGCGACGGGCAGCGCGCCGTCCTGCCGCGAGGGCCTCCAGTGCCTCGTCGCGGCTCATGGCGGCCTCGCGAGCCAGGTTGGCGGTGCCGGGCCGCACCCGGTCGCGCACGACCCCGTGGTCGGGCAGCGCGCCGATTACGCCCACGTCGACCACCTCGAGGCGCGCGCCGATGCGCCGCGAGAAGACGTTGATCGCCGCGCCACCGGCGACGAAGTTGGCCACCATCTGCGCGGTGACGGCCTGGGGAAAGGCCGAGACGCCCTCCTCGGCCACGCCATGATCGGCGGCGAAGACCACCACCCCGGGCGGCGTCACGACGGGGAAGTCCTCGCCGGTCAGGCCGGCCAGGGTCATCGCCAGGGCCTCGAGGCGCCCCAGGCTGCCGGGGGGCTTGGTGAGGGTATCGAGGTAGCGGCCGACGCGTTCGGCACAGGTGTGGTCGGGGGCGCCGATCGGCGCGAGGGCATCGTCCAGTTCCGTCATCGCTGTCTTCCCGGTGAGCAGGGCGGCGGCCGCCACTGGCAGGAGGCGACCGATCGCAAGGCGCCGGCATCTTAGCAGAAAGCCACTCCCATGCGGCGCTGCTCTCGCCGGGCACGACTGACGGGCAACGGCCGGCGGTGGCGACTAAGCTTCTCTCGACGACCCTTTCCCGCCCCCGACGACTGTGCTATCTCTATTAGCGATACGAATTAAACAATAAACTGAAACAGGCGCGCTTCTCCCCGCACGCCCCCCGACGACAGGAGTCAACGCCATGACTGACAAGACGCCGGAGACCCGAGGCCTCCACGAACTCTACGCCGAGAACCCCGAGGACGCCGATCGTCGCCTCTGGGATCGCGAGGTCGACCCGGTGAGCCGCCGCGGCTTTCTCAAGCGGTCGAGTCTTCTGGCCATGGCCGCCGCGGTGGGTGGCTCGATCCCCTTCGCCGACAAGATGCCGGGCGGACTGATTCCCGCGGCGCTGGCCCAGAGCGACCAGCCGTTCACGCTGGAGGGCAAGGAAGGGCTGACCGTCCTCAACGACCGGCCGATCAACGCCGAGACGCCGCCCCACCTGCTCGACGACGACATCACCCCCGGCAAATACATGTTCGTGCGCAACAACGGCATACCGCCGGCGGTGGAGAATATCGACGTCGACGCCTGGCGACTCGAGATCGGCGGGGAGTCCTGTGAGAACCCCCAAAGCTTCTCGATCGCCGAGCTCAAGGAGAAGTTCGAGCACCACACCTACCAGCTCCAGGTGGAGTGCGGCGGCAACGGCCGCAGCGAGTACGTGCCCTCGGCCAGCGGCAACCAGTGGACCACCGGCGCGGTGGCCTGCCCGACCTTCACCGGGGCGCGCCTGCGCGACGTGCTCGAGGCCTGC
>JAWWBV010000342.1:0-3600 GCA_033720795.1 Halomonas sp.
CCTTGCGGATATCCATGACGTTGTCTCGACCGGTGGGGTTGGGGTGGTGATCCGGGGTGCTGTCAACCCCGGCCAACTTGCAATAGATCGCGGCAAGATAGCGTGTCTTGCGGCCTCTATTGACCATGAAGGAGCAGTGGAGGCGGAGTCTGCCGAAAATCGGCCGGGATGTCCAGCCATGGGAGAACGCTGTTCGACCGCGATCTCCCGGGAGCCGTGGGCTCAGCCCCGTCGGCTCGCCAGCCAGTCCAGCACGCCCTCGAGGTGGTTGGCCAGCTGGGGGGCATCGACCTCGCCTTGAATCCTGGCATCGCGAAGCTCCTGGCCACCGTCGAAGAACAGCAGGCTGGGCGGGCCGAACAGCTCGAAGTGCTCGAGCACCTCGCGGCTGGCGGCGTCGCTTGCGGTCACGTCGACGTTGATGCGCCGGAAACGCGCCAGGGGCCCGGCCACTTCGGGCACCGGGTAGACGCTGCGCTCCATGACCTTGCAGGAGATGCACCAGTCGGCGGTAACATTGACGAAGGCCGGCTCGTTGCTTTGCGCCAGTGTAGCGCGCAGCGTCTCGAGGTCTTCAACGGTGGTGATGCTTTGCGCCGAATCGGGCGCGCCCGCCTCGGCGGCGCTTGGGCTCGTGGCGGTGATGGCCAAGGGGCGCAGTGGGTCCTCGCCGCCGCGGGAGGCCCCGATCACCAGGACGATGCCCCAGGTCAGCAGCATCAGGCCGCCGGCCTGGCGCACCCGAGGCCAGCCCTGGGCCGGGTTGACGGTCAGCGCGCCCAGCGAGAGGGCGCTGCCGATGGCGAGCCCCGCCCACAGCAGCAGGGCAACGCTGCCCGGCAGCAGCCGCTCGACGAGCCAGATGGCGACCCCCAGCAGCAGGATGCCGAAGGCGGTCTTGACGCCGTTCATCCAGGCGCCGGAGCGCGGCAGCAGGGTGGTGCCGAAGGTACCGACCAGCAGCAGCGGCACGCCCATGCCGAGCGCCAGGGCGAGCAGTGCCGCGCCGCCCATCAGCGCATCGCCGGTGGTGGAGATGAATACCAGGGCGCCGGCCAGCGGGGCCGAGACGCAGGGCGAGACCACCAGCACCGACAGCGCGCCGGCCAGTGCCAGGCCGGCGGGGCCGCTCTGCTGGGCGCGCGCTTGCCAGGCGTCGATGCGCCCCGAGAGCGACGACGACAGGCGCAGGTTGAAGGCCCCGAACATGGCCAGGGCGAAGAACGTGAAGAGCAGCGCGAAGGTGATCAGCACCGGCGCCGACTGCAGTCGCGCCTGCAGGTTCAGGCCGGCACCGAACAGTCCCATCAGCACACCCACGGCGGCATAAGTCAGCGCCATGCCGCCCACGTAGCTCGCCGACAGGGCGAAGGCGCGAGCTCGCGTCGGGTGCTGGCCGACGATGATCGAGGAGAGGATCGGCACCATGGGCAGCACGCAGGGCGTGAAGGTCAGCCCGAGGCCGGCGAGGAAGAACAGCCCGAGCACCAGCGGCAGGCTGGCCTCGGCCATCAGCGAGCGGAAGCGACCGTCCTCGCTTGTCGGGGCGGCGGCCGAGGCGCCGTCATTACCCATCCGAGAAGCCTTGCCGGTAGTGGACGTGGTGGTGGCGGCATCGACGGCACCGGGCTCGTCGCCGACCGAGGCGTCAGCGGAAGCCTTCGTCTCGGCGTCCGGGGTCCAGCTCGCGAAACGGGCCGGGGCCTCGCCCTCGCGGGCGGTGAGCTCGACCCGCTCCGGTGGGTAGCACAGCCCCGCATCGGCGCAGCCCTGGAAGGTCAGGGTCAGATCCAGCGGGCCCTGGTGGCCCGGCGACAGCGCGCTCTGAAAGACCACGCTGTCGTAGAAGACGTTGACGTCGCCGAGGAACTCATCGCTCTTGGCCTCGCCCGGGGGCAGCGCCGGCGCTCCCAGCGTCAGGCCCTCGGTCGCGGTCGCGACCTCGAACTGGTGGCGGTAGAGGTAGTAGCCGTCGGCGTTCTCGAAGCCGACGTAGAGGGTCTCGCCGTCATGCCAGGCGCTGGGCTGGAAGGCCTCATGCACCGGCAGGAACTGGGCCTCGTCGTCGTTCTGGGAGAACCATTGGGCCTGGGCTCCCAGCGGCAGCAGCAGGGTGATCAGCAGGGCGAGTCGCAGGACGATCGGCACGGGACTTCCTTGATGGCGGTGAGCGGTGGTCGTTTGGCGCGGTTTGACCCCGAGCGCTGGGCCGGGTTCCCCATCGGCGGCATGGCCGTCCGCCTGCTAGGATATCGCAGTATCAGGAGGGTGTTGATGGCATCCTCTCGAGGAGGCTGCGCCGTATTGTCGCGCCGCCGGAAGCTCTCATCTTCAAGGAATCCCGAACATGGCGTTGACGCAAAAGGGTGCCGCCAGGCGCCGCAAGCGGACCGAGGAACTGGAGCGCCCGGCCTATGGCTGGATCTACAAGCCGCTGCTGACGCTGCTGGTGATCTATCTGGCGGTGTGCGTGGGGCTCGGCATCTGGTGGAGCCGCACGCCGGCGCCCTTCGACGTGGAGCAGGCGGTCGCCGAGCAGCGCGGCGCGGCCGCCCAGGCGCCCGCCTCCCGGGGCGCGGTGACCGTCGCCGGCCTGATGACGCTGGTCGAGACCCTGCTCGACAAGCCGGGCGGCTACCTGCGCAACGACATCGCCCCGCCCGGGGTGTGGCTCGACAACATGCCCGCCTGGGAGCTGGGCGTGCTCACCCAGGCCCGTCGGCTCTCGGTGGCGCTGCCGGCCATGGAGCAGGCCGACCTGCCGGCGCTCGAGGCCGCGCAGCAGCGCCTGGCGGGCGACGGCGGCGACTGGCTCTACCCCTCCACCGAGCGGCGCCTGAACCAGGCCCTCGAGGCCCTCGACGGCTACCTGCAGGCCCTCGACGAGGGCGCCGAGGCCGCCTTCGGCGACCGGGGGCAGGGGCTCGCCGCCTGGCTCGAGGCGGTCAGTCGATCGCTCGACGACCTAGGGCTGCGGCTGTCGGCCAGCATCGGCCCTCGCGTCGAGCTTCGCGACCTGGACATCGACGCCGAGGCGCTGCCCGCGCGCACCCCTTGGTACCGGGTCGACGACGTCTTCTTCGAGGCGCGCGGCCAGGCCTGGGCCATGCTCCACCTGCTGCGGGCGGTAGAGCGTGACCAGGCCGACGTGCTTGCCGCGGCCGGCCTCGAGGCGCGCTGGGAGGCGCTGGTCGCCGAGCTCGAACTCAGCCAGCGCCGACTGTGGAGCCCGCTGGTGCTCAACGGTTCGGGCTTCGGCCTCTTCGCCAACCACTCGCTGGTGCTGGCCAACCACATGATCCGGGCCCGCGACCTCTCCCGGACCCTCGCCGAGCAGCTGGCGGCGGCGATCCCGGCCGATGATGGGTCGGGCGCCGGGACACCGGTCGAGGGAGAGGGCGCCGCCGATAGCGGTGCCGTGCCTCCCGTCGAGCCGTCCGCCAGCGAGTCCGAGGCAGCCGCCGCAGCCGAGGCGGGATCGGCGGCGGAAGCCGACGGCGAGGCGATGACCGGTGATCAGGTCGAGCCCGAGGTCGCCGACGGGTCTGGCGATGAGAGCGAGCCGACGGGCGAGGCGGCCGGCGAGGGCGCTGGCGAGCC
>JAWWBV010000343.1:0-3584 GCA_033720795.1 Halomonas sp.
CCCTTCTCGGCCCAGATGCTGGCGGTCTACCTGCTGCGCCACTTCTCCATCGAGCAGGTGGAGCACATCGCCCGCTGCCGGGCGCCCGAGCGGGCGGTGCCGCTGGCCACCGAGCTGCGCCGCTACCTGGGCATCGGCAACTCCACCGGGCTCGGCATGGCGCCCTTCCTGATCAACCACCCCCAGCTGATCCAGCAGTGGGTGACCTGTCGGGAGACCGCCCTGGCGCTGGTGCTCGGCCAGGCCCCCGACGAGGAGCGTCGCCAGCGGCTGATCGCGCTGACCCGTCGCGCCATGCGCCACCTCGCCCAGACGGTCACCGAGGACGCCGAACAGGGCGAGCGCAATGCCGCCGTGGTCGCGGCGCTGCCCGAGGTGATCGCCTGGCTCGAGGAGGTGCCGCTGGAGGAGACCCTCTGGCCGCAGCTGGTGGCCTGGAGCGCGCGCACCCTGCCGCTGGAGGCCCAGGAGCTGGTCAACACCCTGCTGATCGAGCTCTACCCCGAGCAGGTCGACCCGCTGGAGGACCAGATGGGCACCGAGGAGCGCCTCGAGCTGACCCCGGACATGCCGCTGGTGCGCCTCAAGCAGCTGATCGAGACCCACTACGACTGGGCGCTGGCCGAGGACTTCGAGGCCCCCGAGGCGCGCTACTGGTTCTGGTACCGCTCCGCCGAGAAGGAGGAGCCGCGGCTCGGCGTGCGCGGCGTCGAGCCGGGGGCCGAGAAGGAGCTGCCGCTGGCCATCGCGCCGCGGGTCCACCACACCCACGGCGTGCTCTCCGAGTTCCTGGAGGCCAACCCCCGCGCCCTGGTGGTGGAGTTCCTGATCGCCCACCCGCGCCACAAGGACATCGTGCGGCGCATCCAGACCATGGTCGAGACGCCCTACGGCGAGATTCGCGCCAACCTCTGGCACCGCGACATGAAGCCCATGCACCTGCTGCGCACCAAGCTCGCGTTCTTCGGCGCCGGGCGCTTCGATCCCAAGTCCGACCGCTGGGTGCGCATCACCCTCTTCCAGGGCGCGCCCCTGGTCGAGGAGCTCAACGCCGAGCCCCGGGACCTGGCCAAGGTCGACGACTGGAGCTTCCCGCTGGAGCCCGAGGGGATCAGGCACGCACCACGACACGAGGTAGGAGAGACATCATGAAGGCGTCCTACAACGAGCTGCAGGGCCTGTGCCGCAAGGCGTTCATCGGCATGGGCTTCGAGGAGGGCGATGCCGCCGACGCCGCCGACATGGTCGCCTGGATGCAGTGCTTCGGCCTGGGCGGCCTCGCCGCCCTCAACCGCGGCCTGGACTTCCTGCTCGAGGACGACCCCGACGAGCTGCCCAGCGTCCTCTACCAGGACGGCGACCTGGCGGTGGTCGACGGCCACGGCCAGAGCGTGCTGCGAAGCTCCACCCTGGCGCTGGAACTCGGCTTCGCCAAGGCCCGGGCGCGCGGCCTCTCGGTGATCAAGATCCGCCACTGCCACAACCGACAGCTGATCATGGGCTACCTGGCGCGCCTCGCCGGGCGCGGCATGAACGTCACCGCCTTCTGGCGTAACGCCGAGCACCCGCCGACCGAGCAGGTCGTCGGCTTCCAGGCCAACAGCGCGGTGCCCGAGATCCGCGTCTACGCGGTCCAGGAGGTCCCGGAGGAGCACGAGCCCAACGACGGCATCACCCTGGTGATGGCCAACCACGTCGACCTGCTGCCGGCGATGCGCTCGGACTACCGCTACGACCTGCTGGCCCGCCACAACGAATCCGACCTGCTGGCCTGCCGCAACCAGTCCCTGGCCGAGGGCATCGAGGTCGACGAGGCCGTCTGGGAACGCCTCAAGCACCTCGCCACCCGCATGCTGGTGGAAGCCACCGAGGCCTCCCGGGAAGGGGCCGGCGCCGGCACCAACGATAACGACTGACCCTGAGACAGAGACGAGACCCACGACATGATTCACCCCGTACGCACCGACCTCTTCGCCTCCAAGGCGCCCCTGGAATGGGCCGTCGTCGGCAACGGCATCCTGTTCACCGCCCAGATCCCCATCGGCGCCGACGGCCAGGTGGTCCAGGGGGGCATCGAGGCCCAGACCCGCCAGACCCTGGACAACCTCGTCCACACCCTGGAGAAGGCCGGCGCCGGCGTGGAGGCCCTGACCCAGGTGCTGATCTACGTCACCGCCCGCGAGGACCTGGCCACGATCAACAAGGTCTACGCCGAGTACGTGCGCGAGCCCTACCCCAACCGCGCCGCCATCATCGTCTCCGGCTTCGCCCGGGAGGAGATGCGGGTCGAGATGGTCGCCTACGCGGCCGTGGATGCCGCGGCGTCCTGAGGCCCGACCCCACCGGGAAGTCGCGTTCTCAGCCCTCCCCCCGCCGCCCCAGCTCCTCGAGATAGCACTCCAGCACCCGGTTGGGCGGCGCGCCCTTCCGGGTGATGGCGCTGTAGCGGGTGACGTAGCGGCAGGTGTCCGGCCTCAGCGCGCGCATCCTGCCGTCGCGTACCCAGCGCTCGGCAAAGTGCGTCGGCAGGTAGCCGATATAGCGGCTAGAGAGGATCAGGAAGGCGATGCCCTCGCGATCCGTGGCCGAGGCGGTGGCCCGCAGGGGCTCGTGCAGCGCCTTGATCTCCGGGCTCTGGGCGTAGGCCGGGGTCACCGCATCGCTGCGCGCCAGGTCCTCGTCCGTCACGCGCGCGGCGTCGAACAGCGGATGCCCGGTGGCGCAGTAGAGCCGCGAGCTCTCCTCGTAGAGCGCACGATAGTGCAGCCCCGGCAGGGTCTTGATCGCCGGCACCACCCCGGTGTGCAGGCGGCCATCCAGCACGCCGAGCTCGATGTCGTGGGGCGGGATCATGCGGATGTTGATGCGCACGTCCGGCCCGCGCGCCTTCAAGGCGCTCAAGGCATCGGTGATGTGCATCTGCGGCATGGTCACCAGGTTGTCGGTGATGCCGATGTTGAGCTCCCCCTTGAGCCAGGCGTGCAGACCGTTGACCCGGGTGCGGAAGCCCTCCGTCGCCGCCAGCAGCTGCAGCGCGGCCTCGTAGACCTCGGCGCCCTCGTCGGTCAGGGCGAAGCCGCTGCGCCCCCGCTGGCACAGCCGTAATCCCAACCGCGTCTCCAGGTCGCTCATCGCCATGCTGATGGCGGCGCGGCTGATGTCGAGCTCCACCTCGGCGGCGGAGAAGCCGCCGCACTCCACGACCTTGCGATAGATCCGCAGCAGCCGCAGGTCCGTATCGCCGAGCGCTCCGCTCAGCGCCTCCTTGCGACGTGACATCGTCCTCTCCTCTTGGCCGGATGGGTCTGCCCGATGGGCCGGCCCGCACGCCGACAGGGCGTGCCGGAAAGTTAACTTTACGCTTACATGAAATTCAACACGTCTGGATTTAACTGATCGCCATCCTGATCCACGCTTTCCTTAACCGTCACCCACACGATAACCATCAACAAAGGGGGTGTGTCATGTCAGATCGTTCTCCCCAGCAGACCGCGGGCCTGACCGCCGAGCAGCTGGATGCCTACTGGATGCCCTACTCCGGCAACCGCCAGTTCAAGCGCGACCCGCGGATCATCGTCGGCGCC
>JAWWBV010000344.1:0-3574 GCA_033720795.1 Halomonas sp.
CGCGGGGGAGCGGGCCGCAGCGCCTTACTTGCCGACGGCGTCCTTGAGGCCCTTGCCTGGCTTGAAGGCGACGGTCTTGCTGGCCGGAATGGTCAGCGGCTGGCCGGTCTGAGGATTCTTGCCGGTGCGCGCGGCACGCTCGCGCACGGTGAAGGTACCGAAGCCGATCAGCGACACGTCCTGTCCCTGGGACACGCTCCCGGTGATCTCATCGAGGATGACGTTGAGCACCTGGCTGGCCTTGTCCTTGGATAGATCCGCACGCTCGGCAATCGCCGCGGCGAGTTCTGGCTTGCGCATACAGCCCTCCTGATATTGGCATCGAAACGCCGGCGTTCGTCGCCGACTGGATGATTATTTCATACGACCCGTCAGCGCATCACGCGCCTGGGCTCCATCATCGTGCTCATGACGATGGCGCAGCGAGCATGACCACGGGATGCGATACGCATCGCGCGATCGGCCGTGCCGCCGGCGCCGCGACCCGATGACCGCGAGGGGCCCGGTAGTTGACGAGCCTAGCCTAGCAACGGCGGCGCGGCTCGCGCCAGTTCGACTTTCCGACGCACCGCGCGACCTGTCAACGCAAAGCCGATCAGCGCGCCCGCCTCGTCCTCGGCCAGCGCCGCCAGGTCACGGCCCTCTCCCTCGACCCGCCAGCGGGCCGGTGCCTGGGCGGGGGGCAGCGCGACCACCGGCAGCAGGGGCGTCTTGACCAGCACCGGCCAGGGCCCGTAGGCCACCGGGGTCGGGGTGCCGCTCAGGGTTCGCGCCAGGGCCTTGGCGCTGGCCAGCAGTGGCTGGACGTACATGGCGTTGACGCCGTCGACGCAGGCCACGTCGCCCAGGGCGTGGATGCCGGGCGCCGAGGTGGCCAGCCGACGATCGGTATGGATGCCGCTCTGGCTGACCCTGAGCCCGGCCGCCTCGGCCAGCGCGGTGCGCGGCTTGAGCCCGGTGGCCACCAGCACCAGGTCGACCGAGAGCGAGGCGCCGTCGTCGAGTCCCACCGCGACCCCCTCGCCCTCGGCCGCGAGCCCGGCCAGGGTGCGGCCGGTATGCAGGGCCATGCCGGCCTCGCGGAAGGCCTCGCCCAGGGCGTGGCCCAGGACTTCGGGGATCAGCCGCGGCAGGGGCGCCGGCTCCGGGGCCACCAGCTCGACCGCGTGCCCTCCCGCGGCCAGGTCGTTGGCGAACTCGCAGCCCACCAGGCCGATACCGATGACCGCCACCCGCGCCGGCCGGCCCAGTGCCTCCAGGACCGCATGGAAGGCGCGATAGTCGTCCAGGTCGTTGACGCTGAAGACGCGCTCGGCGATCGCCTCGGGCAGCGTGAAGGGCCACGCCGGCGCCGCCCCGGTGGCCAGCACCAGTTCGCTCCAGGGCAGGGTCTCGGCGCCGATCGTCAGGGTGCGGGCCGCGGGGTCGATCGCCTCGACGTGCGTATGGGTGCGCACCACGGCGTCGAGATCGTCGGCCACCTCCAGGGCCGAACGCGCCGCCAGGCGCGAGGGCGGCAGACGTTTGGCGAAGCCGGTGGAGAGCAGCGGCTTGGAGTAGTCGTCGCCGCTGTCGGCGGTGATCAGGGTCATCGGTCGCACGGGATCGAGCTGGCGCAGCTGACGCAGCAGTCCGAGCCCCGCCATGCCGGAGCCGATGATGGTCAGGGGGGCGGTCATGGAACTCCTCGAGTCGGGGGCCCGGGCGGCCCATCACGAAAAAGCGTGTCGATCCAACATGGTACACTAGCCGCCCTCGAAATCGACGCGGAGAGACACGGTGAGCAACGGCTCGGCACGCGATCCACGCTGGCGCCCCCTGGCGGCGGCACGTCCCGCCATGAGTCCCGACTGGTGGCGCTGGGTGGCGTCCCGCGACTCGCTCACCGCCCGGCTGATCGCCGCCGGGGGCCCGCGCGCCTTCCGGGTCCGCCTGCTGGATCAGCGCCTCGGCCGCGCCCACCGCGACGAGGCCCTGGCCCTGGGGTTGCCCCACCGGCGTCTGGCCTGGCTGCGCGAGGTGGCGCTCTGCCTGGACGAGCGCCCCTGGGTCATGGCCCGCTCGGTGGTGCCCCTGGACGGGCTGCACGGCCAGCGCCTCGACCGGCTGGGCGAGCGCTCCCTGGGCCACTGGCTGTTCCGCCAGCCCGACCTGGTGCGCGGCCCCCTGGAGGTCACCGCCGATCCGCTGCCCTTCCAGGCTGCCGACGGCCCCTGGGCGCGCCGCTCGGTGTTTCGCCACCGGCGCTTCGCGGTGCTGGTCCAGGAGTCCTTCCTGGCCACCATGACGGATGACCTCGGGCTCCCTTCACGCTAGGCTCTGGTCCAGTTCCCGATGCCCATATCAGGCGGCGCCGGGGGCAAGCCGGATAGGAGGTCCTACGCCAAGGATGGCGTCGGTAGCGTACAGGGAGGTATTCACAGCGCCTCCTAGACGGCTTGTCACCGGTTCAGCCCCCCAGACCACTCAACGACTCTCATGAGGTAGAGATGGACCGTTCCCTGATGCGCCCCGAGGGACTTGCCCGGGTGCCCGACTTCCTGCACCTGACCCGGCTGGACCGCCCCATCGGCACCTGGCTGCTGATGTGGCCCACCCTGTGGGCGCTGTGGATCGCCGCCGAGGGGCTGCCCGGCCGCCGGGTGCTGCTGATCTTCATCGCCGGGGTCTACCTGATGCGCGCCGCCGGCTGCGTGGTCAACGACTACGCCGACCGCCACCTCGACGGCCACGTCAAGCGCACCAAGAACCGTCCCCTGGCCACCGGGCGCATCAGTGAGGGCGAGGCCCAGGGGCTCTTCGCGATCCTGGTGATGGCCGCCTTCGTGCTGGTCTGGTTCACCAACCTCTTCACGGTGATGCTCTCGGTGGTGGGCGTGGCCCTGGCCGCCCTCTACCCCTTCATGAAGCGCTACACCCACCTGCCCCAGGCGTTTCTCGGCGCGGCCTTCTCCTGGGCGATCCCCATGGCCTTCGGCGCGGTGCTGGGCACGGTGCCGCCGGTGGCCTGGCTGCTGTTCGCCGCCAACGTGGCCTGGACGGTGGCCTACGACACCGAGTACGCCATGGTCGATCGCGACGACGACCTGAAGATCGGCATCAAGTCCACCGCCGTGCTGTTCGGCCGCGCCGACCGGCTGATGATCGGCCTGCTGCAGGGCCTGACCCTGGCGCTGCTGGCCTGGGCCGGGGGACTGCTTGGGCTCGGCGGTTTCTTCTGGCTGGGGCTTGCCGCCATGGCGGCGACCTTCGTGCACCAGCAGCGGCTGATCCGCGAGCGCGACCGCGAGCGCTGCTTCCAGGCCTTCCTCAACAACCACTGGTCGGGCCTGCTGGTCTTCGCCGGCATCGCGCTCTCGCTGTGGCCGGCGGCCCCGGGCGGCTGAGCGGGCGACAGCCCCGGCCTGTCACGCTATTGTCATCATGACGTGTTGTCATCGTCATCGACCTGCCATAGACCATGAGGCTTCGGGATGAGCGCCAAGACCGTACTGATCGTCGACGATGAGGCGCCGATCCGCGAGATGATCGCGGTGGCGCTGGAGATGGCCGACTATCGCGTCCTCGAGGCGGA
>JAWWBV010000345.1:0-3572 GCA_033720795.1 Halomonas sp.
ATGAGCACCGAGACCACCGCCGAACAGGCCCAGCAGGAGCTTCTCGACGAGTTCGAGATGTTCGACAACTGGATGGATCGCTACCAGTACATCATCGACATGGGCAAGCAGCTGCCGGCCTATCCCGAGGAGTGGAAGGTCGAGGAGCTGAAGATCCAGGGCTGTCAGTCCAACGTCTGGATGCGTCATCGCCGCGAGGGCGAGGCCCTGCACTTCGATGCGGTCTCCGACGCCGCCATCGTCTCCGGGTTGATCGCCGTGCTGATGCGCATCTACAACGACCGCCGCCCGGCGGACATCCGCGCCACCAGCCCGCACTTCCTCAAGGACCTGGGGCTCGACAAGCACCTCTCGCCGACCCGCAGCAACGGCCTCAATGCCATGCTGGAGCGCATCTACCGGGTGGCCGAGCAGGAAGCGGCCTCGGCCTGACGGGCCTCGCTCTCGGTGTGGCGGTGCCGCTCCCGGGCCAGGATGGCCTGGGCATCCAGGGCGGCGAGAGAAGCCCCAGGACGGGTCGGCACCTCCCCGGCGAGCTGCAGGGCGTGATAGCGTCCACAGCAGACGCGCAGGAAGGAGGCGAAGTTATCGACGTCGCGTCCTTCCTCGACCCACTCCCGGGACAGTCGGGAGAGCAGCTGGCTCAGACCCAGGTCGTCACGGCGGCCGATTTCCTCGAGCACGCTCCAGAAAAAGCCCTCGAGGCGCACGCTCGTGCTCACGCCATCGAGGCGTACGGAACGGGTCTGCGACTCCCACAGGGCGGGGTCGGCGCCGGTGAATAGCTTGCACATGGTCCCGGTCTCCTTCGCGACATGGTCCAGGCGCACCGCACGAGGTGCCAGGCGACAGCATGCCGCCTGGCAGGGGGATCGGCAAGCCGGGGCTCAGGCGTGGCTGATGCGCGTGCCGAGTCGCTCGAGGAACTGGCTGAGCCAGGCGGGATGAGCCGGCCAGGCCGGTGCGGTGACCAGGTTGCCGTCGGTCACCGCGTCGTCCACGGCGATATCGGCATAGTGGCCACCCGCGAGCTCCACCTCGGGACGACAGGCCGGATAAGCGGCGCAGCGGCGCCCCTCCAGCACTCGGGCGGCGGCCAGCAGCTGGGCGCCGTGACAGACCGCCGCCACGGGCTTGTCCGTGGTGAAGAAGTGCTGGACGATCTCGATCACCCGGGCATCGAGACGCAGGTATTCCGGTGCGCGCCCGCCGGGAATCACCAGGCCATCGTAGGCGGCCGGGTCGACCGCGTCGAAGTCGGCGTTGAGGGCAAAGCGGTGGCCTGGCTTCTCGGTGTAGGTCTGGTCGCCCTCGAAGTCGTGAATCGCCGTGGCCACGGTATCCCCGGGGCGCTTGTCGGGGCAGACCGCGTCGACGCGGTGCCCCACGGCCCGTAGGGTCTGGAAGGGGACCATGGTCTCATAGTCTTCGGCGAAATCGCCGCAGAGCATCAGGATGCGCTTGCCGGACATGGTGCTTCTCCTCTTGGCTGGATTGCATGGAGAGGCCAGTCTGGCATGGGCGGTCACGGGGCAGGTGGTAGCCCGCTACTACACCGCATGCCCCGGACTCAGTCCGACCGGGGGCGACAGCAGAAGTGCTCGTCGAGCTCGGGGTCCTCGCGGCAGAGGGCTTCGCTCGGGCCACCGGGTACCGGGTCGATGCCGCCGGCGGCGCCGGGGTGGCAGCGCGCGATGCGCCTCACGCCCAGCCAGCCGCCGCGCAGCGGGCCGTGCACCCGCAGGGCCTCCGCCGTGTAGGCCGAACAGCTCGGCCAGTAGCGGCAGCGCGGGCCGAGCAGCGGACTCAGCGTGACCTGGTAGAGCCTCACCAGGGCGATCAAGAGCCCGCCCAGGGCGCGTGACAGCAGGCGTCTCACGGATCACCCCTTGGCATTACAGCCCTGCTCATCTCAGCCCTTGGCGTAGAGGGTGTCGGGGTCGATCAGCGGGTCGCTGTCGATGCGCGCCTCGCCGTCCTCCAGTGCCACGTAGAAGCAGCTGCGCCGCCCGCTGTGGCAGGCCGGTCCGGTCTGGTCCACCTGCAGCAGCAGGGTGTCGCCGTCGCAGTCCAGGGCGGCGGTCTTGAGGTGCTGCTGCTGGCCGGAGCTCTCGCCCTTGCGCCACAGCTTGCCGCGGGAGCGCGACCAGTAGCAGACCCGGCCGGTGCGCAGGGTCTCGTCCAGGGCCTCGCGGTTCATCCACGCCATCATCAGCACCTCGCCGCTGTCGTGCTGCTGGGCGATGGCGGGGATCAGGCCGTCGGCGTTGAAGCCCACGGCGTCGAGGATCTCGGCGAGGGGGCGGCGGCTGTCGCGGGGGGCCCGCTCGAGGGCCTTGAAGGTCGTGCTCATGGGGACTCCGCGGAAATGGCGGGGGAGAGGGGCTGCCGGCAGGCGTCGCACTGTCCCAGCAGCTCGATGGTCTGGCGCTGGACCTCGAAGCCGAGCTCCCTGGCGCGTCGTGTCAGGTGGTCGTTGACCTCGTCCAGGTGCAGCTCCTCGACGCGGCCGCAGTGGCGGCAGATCAGCAGCTGGAAGCCGTGGGCGTGCTCCGGGCAGGGGCAGGCCACATAGGCGTTGAGCGACTCGATACGGTGCACCAGTCCCTGGTCGATCAGGAACTCGAGGGCCCGGTAGACGGTGGGCGGGCGCGCCGCCGCGTGTTCGGCCGCCAGGCGATCGAGCAGCTCGTAGGCCTTGAGGCCGCCGCGGGTGGTGGCGATCAGTTCCAGCACGCGGCGGCGGATCGGCGTGAAGCGCGCGCCGCGCTGCTGGCACTGCTGCTCGGCCTGGCGGATCATGTCGCGAGGGTCGGTCATGGCAACCGGGGCGGTGGCTGGAGGAAGCGAATATTCTACGCGGCCGCCCGGTGAGGAGCCAGCCGGCGCCTCAGGCCGTCTCGCGCAACTCGCTCGAGCGGGCGAAGTGGTGCTGCGAGAAGACCACGCGTTCCTCGGCGGACACGCCGTCGGGCTGGCGTTCGATCAGGTCGAGCCGCGAGCGCAGCCCCTCGCCGTTGGCCATCTGGATCGCCAGGCCGGGCCGGGCATTGAGCTCCAGCAGCATGGGGCCGTGGGCGCGATCGAGCACCATGTCGGTGCCGAGATACCCCAGGCCCGTCATCTCGTAGCAGCCGGCGGCGAGCAGCAGCAGGGTCTCCCAGCCCGGGATGTGCAGGCTGGCGAGCTCGTGGCCGGTGTCGGGGTGGTCGTGGCGGGTGCGATCGAACTGCACGCCGCGAATCGCCGTGCCGCTGGCGATGTCGATGCCCACCCCCACGGCGCCCTGGTGCAGGTTGGCCTTGCCGTCCGAGGCCGCCGTGGAGAGGCGCATCATCGCCATCACCGGGTAGCCCTTGAAGACGATGACCCGGATGTCGGGCACCCCCTCGTAGGTGTACTCGGCGAAGGAGTCGTCGAAGTTGATCAGTGCCTCGACCAGCGCCACGTCGGGCGAGCCGCCCAGCGAGTAGAGCCCCGAGAGGATGTTGGAGACGTGACGCTCCACGTCCTCCAGGCTCAACCGGGCGCCGCTGGGCTTGATGTAGCGATCGCCCTCGACCCGCTCGATG
>JAWWBV010000346.1:0-3554 GCA_033720795.1 Halomonas sp.
GATGTCAGGAGGCACGCCCGCCATGAACCTCAAGCGCCCCGTCCAGCTGGTCGCGATCAGCATGCTCGCCACCACCGCCGTCACCGCCTTCGCCTTCGAGCCCGAGGGCAAGGTGGAGTGCCTGGCCCCCGCCGACCCGGGTGGCGGCTGGGACTTCACCTGCCGCAGCGTCGGCAAGGTACTGCAGGAGCTCGAGCTGGTGCCCGGCAACGTCCAGACCATCAACATGGCCGGCGCCGGCGGCGGGGTCGCCTATGCGCATACCGTCAGCAAGCGCGCCGGCGACGAGCAGCTGCTGGTGGCGGCCTCCACGGCCACCACCACCCGCCTGGCCCAGGGCCAGTTTCCGGGCATGACCGCCGACATGGTCAACTGGATCGGCGCGCTGGGCGCGGACTACGGGGTGATCGCCGTGGCCGACGACTCCGAGTACGACGACCTGCCCGAGCTCATGGAAGCCCTCGCGGAGGACCCGCGCAGCGTCAAGTTCGCCGGCGGCAGCGCCAAGGGCGGCTGGGATCACCTCAAGGTGCTGATCGCCGCCCGGGCGGCGGGGGTCGAGAACCTGCCGCGCATCGCCTACCTCTCCTACAACAACGGTGGCGAGGCCATGACCCAGGTGGTCGGCGGCCACGTCGACGCCTTCACCGGCGACATCTCCGAGGCCCAGGGCTTCATGGAGTCCGGCGACCTGCGCGTGCTGGCCGTCCTCGCCGAGGAGCGCCTGCCCGGGAAGTTCAATGACATCCCCACCGCGAAGGAGCAGGGCATCGACGCCCTCGGCCCCAACTGGCGCGGCTTCTACATGCCCGCCGACATCTCCGAGGACGCCAAGCAGTACTGGGTGGACGCCATGGACACCATCTATGCCAGCCAGGAGTGGCAGGACGTGATGACCAACAACGGCCTGATGCCCTTCCACATGAGCGCCGGCGAGTTCGAGACCTTCGTCACCGACCAGATCGATGACATCGAGCAGCTCTCCAAGGACATCGGGCTGATCCAGTAATGACCTTCAACGACCGCATCTTCGGAGTGCTGATGATCGTCCTGGCCGTCGCGTACGGCTGGGGCGCCACGCAACTCCCCGAACCCTTCGGCGGCAGCGAGGCCGTGGGTCCCGAGACCTTCCCGCTGCTGCTCTCCGTGGTGCTGGCGCTCTCCAGCCTCTACCTGATCGTCAGGCCCGACCCCGATAACGCCTGGCCCTGGAGCCGCACCGGCATCGAGCTGATCATCGCGGTGGTGGTGCTGGTGCTCTACGCCATGCTGCTGCAGCCGCTCGGCTTCATCCTCAGCACGGCCCTGGCCGTCGGCACCCTGTGCTGGCGCATGGGATCGCGGGTGCCGCGCGCCTACCTCGTCGGGGCGATCTCCGGCCTGGTGGTCTACCTGGTGTTCAACTTCGCCCTGGACCTCGCGCTGCCGCTGGGCCTGCTCTCGTTTCTGGAGGTGAGCTGATGGAGACCCTCGGCTATCTGATCGACGGCTTCGGCGTCGCCCTGGCGCCCCATAACCTGATGTTCGCCCTGATGGGCGCCTTCCTGGGCACCCTGATCGGTGCGCTGCCGGGGCTGGGGCCGGCGAACGGGGTGGCGATCCTGATCCCGCTGGCCTTCACCCTGGGGCTCGCCCCCGAGACCGCGCTGATCATGCTCACCGCGGTCTACGCCGGCGCCATGTACGGCGGGCGCATCTCGTCGATCCTGCTCAACATCCCCGGCGACGAGCCGGCCATGATGACCTGCCTCGACGGCTACCCCATGGCCCAGCAGGGCAAGGCGGCCGAGGCGCTGGCGATCTCGGCGGTGGCCTCGTTCATCGGCAGCCTGGTCGCCACCATCGGCCTGATCCTGCTGGCGCCGATCCTCGCCGACTTCGCCCTGACCTTCGGGCCGGCGGAGTACTTTGCGCTCTTCCTGCTGGCCTTCGCCACCCTGGGCGGCATCACCGGCAAGAACCCGATGAAGACCGTGGTGGCCGCGGCCATCGGCCTGATGATCGCCACCGTGGGCATCGACAACACCGGCGTGCAGCGCTTCACCTTCGGCACGCTGGAGCTCTACGAGGGGGTGGACTTCATCATCGCCATCGTCGGGCTCTTCGCCATCTCGGAACTGCTGTTCTTCATCGAGGAGCGCGCCGGCGGCGGCAAGGAGAAGATGGTCGTCAACAAGCTCAAGCTCTCCTGGGCCGACATCCGCGCCATCCTGCCCTCGAGCCTGCGCGGCGGCGTGCTGGGCTTCATCGCCGGGGTGCTGCCGGGGGCCGGGGCGTCGCTCGGCAGCTTCATCGGCTACACCCTCGAGAAGAAGGTCGTGGGCAAGAAGGGCTACTTCGGCGAGGGTGACCCGCGGGGCGTGGCCGGCCCCGAGGCGGGCAACAACGGCGCCTCCTCCGGCGCGCTGGTGCCGATGCTGACCCTGGGCGTGCCGGGCAGCGGCACCACGGCGGTGCTGCTGGCGCTGTTGATCTCGCTCAACATCACACCGGGCCCGCTGATGTTCACCCAGAACGCCGACATCGTCTGGGGGGTGATCGCGGCGCTGCTGATCGGCAACTTCCTGCTGCTGGTGCTCAACATCCCGCTGGTCGGCATCTTCGTCAGGCTGCTCTCGGTACCGCCGATGTACCTGCTGCCGGTCGTCACCATGATCGCCTTCGTGGGCATCTACTCGATCAGCAACACCACCTTCGACCTCTACTTCATGGTCGCCTTCGGGGTGGGGGGCTACGTGCTGCGCAAGCTCGAGATCCCGCTGGTGCCGGTCATCCTCGGCCTGCTGCTGGGGCCGGAGATGGAGAAGAACCTGCGTCACGCCATGGACATCTCCGATGGGGACTGGACCATCCTGTGGGACAGCGGCCTGGCCATCGGCCTGTGGGTGTTCGCCGGCCTCGGACTGATCCTGCCCTACATCGTCGGCCCGCTCCTGCGCCGGCGCATGAAGGTGACCGCCGGCACGGGGAACCCGGAGGGCGACTGAGCCCACCGCCACCTCCTGCACGTCCCACGGGGGCGCCGCCCTGGCCGGCGCCCCCGTGTCGTCTGTGGCCGCCGCGCGCCGCGATGGTGCGTTGCACCACGGGGGTGGGCGATGGTGGGGCGCCGCGGCGGGCGTCCGGGCCTCGACGGCCCGCGACGGCGCCCGCCGCGCCTCATTGAGCATCTGCCAATTGACTGATTCGCGTGGCTAATCCCGCCACCCCGTCGAACTGGCACACCCCTTGCGATGACAGGCCAGAGGCATCGTGTGCGATGTCCTCCTGCGCTGGACAGACCGACAACAACATCGCCCGCAAGGAGTTCCCATGATCCCGTCATCCGCTTCCCGTTCCCCCCGCTGGTTGGCCGCGTCCCTCCTGAGCCTGGGGGTGGCCGCCCCCGCCCTGGCCCAGGAGGACCCGATCAAGGTCGGCATCCTGCACTCCCTCTCCGGCACCATGGCCATCAGCGAGACGGTGCTCAAGGACACCGTCGAGATGCTCATCGAGCAGCAGAACGCCAACGGCGGCCTGCTCGGTCGCCAACTGGAGGCCGTGGTGGTGGACCC
>JAWWBV010000347.1:0-3544 GCA_033720795.1 Halomonas sp.
ACGGCGATCTTGTCGGCATCGAAGGGCATGACGTCGCCGTTGCGCTTGATGACGCGCAGGGCCTTGGGTGCGGTGACGGAAACGGACGACTCGTCCGGTGTGACATTGGTATCCATGGCGCCGGGTCCCTGACTCGGTGAAGCGTGTGGTGAAGGCCGCCGCTCGGGCGACGGTTGACAGCTGTGGGTGTGGTTGCTAATGGCACATGATGTAGTGCTCGTGCCGGATCGAGGCACAAGATAGTGTGCTTTCTCGGCTTCATCAAGTGGATAACCTGTGGATGGGCTGTGACCTTTCGTGGGGTAGAATGGGGCGCCTCTACAGCCCCCGTGGTTGGGCCCGGCGACGCTCCCTGTCGCCGTATGGAGACGGGAAGGCGAGACCCCGGTTTTCGGGTATCCTTCAGCTAAAGGCGTCGGCCCCGATCCCGGGAGCCCGCCCCGCTCACCTGCGCGCCAGGATGGAACAGAGGATGAACGACAGCTTGCAAGCCCAGGAACTGGATCACGTGCTGATCATCGAGGACGACGAGCGATTGGCCGGGCTGACCCGCGACTACCTGGAGGCCAACGGCTTTCGGGTCACGGTCGAGGCCGATGGCGCCCGCGGCGTCGAGCGAATCCTCTCCCTGCAGCCGGACCTGGTGATCCTGGACCTGATGCTGCCCGGCGAGGACGGCCTGTCGATCTGCCGCCGGGTGCGCGGCGATTACGCCGGCCCGATCATGATGCTCACCGCCCGCACCGACGACATGGACCAGGTGCTGGGGCTCGAGATGGGCGCCGACGACTACGTGCCCAAGCCGGTGCAGCCGCGGGTGCTGCTGGCGCGCATGCGCGCCCTGCTGCGGCGCGCCGAGCCGGGGGCCGCCGGGGAGGAGACGCGGCTGACCTTCAGCGACCTGGTGATCGACAACGCGACTCGCGAGGCGTGGCTCGACGGCGAGCGCATCGATCTCACCAGCGCCGAGTTCGACCTGCTGTGGCTGCTGGCCAGCAATGCCGGCCGGGTGCTGACGCGCGAGGAGATCTTCGATCGCCTGCGCGGCATCCGCTACGACGGCCAGGACCGCTCCATCGACGTGCGCGTCTCGCGCATTCGCCCCAAGATCGGCGACGATCCCAATCAGCCGCACCGCATCAAGACGGTACGCAGCAAGGGCTACCTCTTCGTCAGGGATGGTTGACCCATGCGGTGGAGGCTAGCCGACAGCACCTTCCTGCGCGTCTATGTGCTGCTGGCCCTGGCGCTGCTGCTGACCTTCGGCCTGGCCCTGCTGGGTCTGGCCCTGGTCGATCAGGTGCGCCGCGAGCACTATCGCGAGCAGCTGGTCGAGCCGCCGATGCGCGTGCTGACCCGCTGGGTCGAGTCGCTACCCGAGGCGCAGCGCGAGGCCTGGCTGCTGGAGCGTTCCGAGCAGCTCGACATGACCCTGCGGGTGGTGCCGGTCGAGACACGCTCCCTGAACTACTTCTCGCGCACGCGCCTGCACTCGTGGCGCGTGCTGGTGATCCCCCGCAAGGACCACGGCTGGCGGCTCTGGCACCTGCTGGCGGATGGGCAACAGCTGCTCGAGGTGGACGTGGCGACCCTCAGCGAGCAGCAGCTGCGCGGGCTTACCGAGCTCTTCGCCGAGTGGCTCGCCCGGGTACCTGCCGATGAGCGCCAGGCACAGCTCGAGCGCATGGCCGGCGACGCCGTGCCCCTCGAACTGCTGGCCACGGCCCCCGAGGGGCTGGATACCCGGCAGCTGGTGCGCCTGGCGGACGGTGAGGTGGTCATTCGCCTGATCCCGGGACGCCTCTCCATGGCGATGTATCGTCTGCTGCCCGGCAACGGCCCCCGGGCGAGCTGGCTTGCCATCGGTCCGGTGAAGGCCTTCGAGCCGCTGCCCCTGCCGCTGCAACTGACCCTGCTGATGCTGCTGCTCAGCGTGCTGGCGGCGATCATCTACCTGATCGTGCGCGGCGTGGAGGCGCGCATGGCCAGGCTCGAGCTCGCCGCCACCCGCATCGCCGGCGGTCGCCTCGACACCCGGGTCAAGGTCGAGAGCGGCGATTTCCTGGGGCGGCTCGGCATGGCCTTCAACGGCATGGCGGCCCAGGTGCAGTCGCTGCTGCGCGCCCAGCAGGACATGATCCGCGCCGTCTCCCACGAGCTGCGTACCCCGGTGGCGCGCATCCGCTTCGCGGTGCAGATGGTCGAGGACATGACCGATGATCCGGCGATCCGCCGCCAGCTCGAGGGCGTCGACGGCGACATCGCCGAGCTCGACGAGCTGATCGACGAGATCCTCACCTACGCCCGGCTGGGCAGCGAGACCGCCAACGGCGGCGAGCTCGAGACCTCCCTGGTCGACTGTCGCGCCATGGCGCGGCGCGTCATCGAGGCCCTGCGACCGCTGCATGGCAACATCCGCATCGAACTGGTCGAGGGACCGGAGGTGGAGATCCAGGCCGAGCCCCGCTACCTGCAGCGCGCCCTGCAGAACCTGGTGGCCAACGCCTGCCGCCATGCCCGCAGCCGGGTGGTGATTCGCCTGCAGGGCGAGCCGCGGCTGGTGCGCGTGGACGTGGAGGACGACGGCCCCGGTATCCCCGCCGCCTCGCGCTCGGAGGTCTTCAAGCCCTTCGCCCGCCTCGACGACAGCCGCACCCGCCGCTCCGGCGGCTACGGCCTGGGGCTCTCCATCGTGCAGAAGGTCATGGCCTGGCACGGTGGCAGCGTGGTGCTGGATGCCAGTGCCACGCTGGGCGGCGCCCGCTTCACCCTGTTGCTGCCGCGCCGCGTCCCTACGCCGGCCTGATTCCCTCCAGCACCGCGAAGGAGGTCTCCCGGGCGGTGCGCAGGAAGTCCTCCATCCAGGGCGCGTCGCGGGTCTCCTCGCGGATCGCCGCGAACAGCGTGCTCCACACCCCCTTATCGCCCAGCGCCACGGCCTTGACGTAGTCGCGCTCCAGGTACTCGGTCAGCGCCCAGTTGGGCAGCGCGCAGACGCCGCGGCCGCTGGCGACCAGCTGCATCATCATGATCGTCAGCTCGGCGGTGCGCACCTCCTTGGGGCGCACGCCGGCGGGGTCGAGGAACTGGGTGAAGACGTCCAGGCGCGAGTGCTCCACCGGGTAGGTGATCAGCGTCTCCTCGCCGAGCTCCTCGGGGGTGACGAAGGGCTTGCTCGCCAGCGGGTGCTGGCGCGCCACCGC
Source organism: Halomonas sp. (assembly GCA_033720795.1). Classification (GTDB taxonomy): domain Bacteria; phylum Pseudomonadota; class Gammaproteobacteria; order Pseudomonadales; family Halomonadaceae; genus Halomonas. The sequence goes on from JAWWBV010000347.1 coordinate 3,204, forward strand.
CAAAAGCCCCTCGTAGCGGAACAGCGGCTCGTAGTGCACCCCCGGCAGCGGCTGGGGGTCGGCGGTGATCACCAGGTCGAGCTGCTCGCGGGCCAGCGCCGGCAGCGGGTCGAAGTGGTGGCCGCCGGGGATGTCGATCTCCACCTCCGGCCAGTGGTCGCGGAAGTGGTCGACGGTGGGCATCAGCCACTGGAAGCAGCTGTGGCACTCGATGGCCATGTGCAGCCGCCCCTGCTCGTTGCCGGCCAGCCGCGCCAGGTCGCGTTCGGCCATGCGCACCTGCGGCAGCACCTGTTCGGCCAGGGTCAGCAGCCGCAGGCCGGCGCGGGTGAACTCCACCG
>JAWWBV010000348.1:0-3528 GCA_033720795.1 Halomonas sp.
GACCAGGGGATGCTGGATGGCGTGGACGCTCATGGGGATGACCTCTTCGACGGCGGCGGGAAGGCGGCGACCATCGTCGGATGGACGACGGCGGCAAATTGCGCGCCATTCTAAACGCATCCGGCGTCGAGGTTAAGGCTGCTCGGGCAACTGCCAGTCGATGGGGTCGCGCCCCTGCTCGACGAGAAAGGCGTTGGCCCGCGAGAAGTGGTGGTTGCCGAAGAAGCCGCGATGCGCCGAGAGCGGCGAGGGGTGCGGGGACTCCAGCACCAGGTGGCGCCGGGTGTCGATCAGCGCCTTCTTCTGGCGGGCATGGCCGCCCCACAGAAGGAACACCGACGGCGCGGCATGCTCGCTGACCGTCGCGATGGCGCGATCGGTGAAGGTCTCCCAGCCCTTGCCGCGATGGGAGCCGGCGCTGCCCTGCTCCACCGTCAGCGAGGTGTTGAGCAGCAGCACGCCCTGGCGCGCCCAGGCCTCGAGGTTGCCGTGGGCCACCGGCCGGGTGCCGAGGTCCGCCGCCAGCTCCTTGTAGACGTTGGAAAGCGACGGCGGCACCCGCACCCCGGGGCGCACCGAGAAGCAGAGGCCGTGCGCCTGGTCCGGGCCGTGGTAGGGATCCTGCCCCAGGATCACCACCTTGACCTCGTCCAGCGGGGTCAGCTCGAAGGCGCGGAACCAGTCGGCCGAGTGCGGGTAGATGACCTTCCTGGCCGCCTTCTCGGCGGCCAGGAAATCGCGCAGCGCCTGCATGTAGGGGGCGTCGAACTCCTGACCGAGCCACTGCTGCCAGCTGTCGGGAAGGGGACACGTCGTCATGGCTCAGCGCCTCTCCTGGTCGACCAGCGGCTCGACATAGGCCACGCCCATGTCCCAGGGAAACTGGATCCAGCAGTCCTGGGCGACCTCGGTGAGGTACTGATCCACCAGCGGCCTGCCCTCCGGCTTGGCGTAGACGGTCACGAAATGCGCCTTGGGCAGCATCTCGCGCACCGCCTTCGCGGTCCGCCCGGTATCGACCAGGTCGTCGACCAGCAACCACCCCTCGCCGTCGTGATCGACCCCCTTCAGCACCTCCAGGCCGCCCTGCTCCATGCGCTCGTAGCTCTTGATGCAGACGGTGTCGATGAGGCGCACGTCGAGCTCGCGGGCGATCAGCGCGGCGGGGATCAGTCCGCCGCGGGTGATGGCGACGATCCCCTTGAGGTCGCGGCCGATCAGCCCCCGGCAGAGCTCGCGCACGTCGACGTGCAGCCGGTCCCAGGAGATGATCAGGCGCTGCTGATAGCGAGAGCCGCTCATGGGGTCATTCGTCCTCGGTGAAGGAGCAGACCGCGAACACGCTGAAGCCCGCGTCGCGGATGCGCTGCGCGCCGCCGAGGTCCGGCAGGTCGACGATGGTGGCGGTCTCCACCACCTGGCCGCCGCTGCGGGTGATCAGCTTGGCGGCGGCCAGCATGGTGCCGCCGGTGGCGATCAGGTCGTCGACCACCAGGATGCGGTCGCCCTCGCGGAAGGCATCGGAGTGCAGCTCCACCTCGGCTTCGCCGTACTCCAGGGTGTAGGTCTCGCTGATGGTACGAAACGGCAGCTTGCCCTTCTTGCGCACCGGCACGAAGCTGCAGCCGAGCTCGTAGGCCAGCGGCGCACCGACGATGAAGCCGCGCGCATCGATGGCGGCGATGGCGTCGATCTCCATCTCCTGGTAGCGATGCACGAAGCTGTCGATCAGCTTGCGGAAGGCCGCGCTGTTCTGCAGCAGCGGGGTGATGTCGCGGAAGTTGACCCCCGGCTGCGGCCAGTCGGGGACGGTGCGGATCACGGACTTGATGTAGTCGCCGTAGATGCTCATCGGATGCAGCCTCGATCAGTGAATGCGGTCAGCCAGGATCAGCTGAGGAACAGGAACTTGGCGGCGAACAGCAGCGCCAGCACGATCACCGCCGGGTTCAGGTCCTTGAACCGCCCGGAGAGTGTCTTGATGGCGGCGAAGCTGATGAAGCCCAGCGCGATGCCCTCGGCGATGGAGAAGGTCAGCGGCATCGCCAGGGCCGCGATCAGCACCGGGGCGGCCTCGGTCGGGTCGTCCCAGTCGGCGTGGGAGAGGCTGCCGGCCATCAGCACCGCCACGTAGAGCAGCGCCCCGGCGGTGGCGTAGGCCGGGATGGAGCCCGCCAGCGGCGCGAAGAACAGGCTGATCAGGAAGAGTGCCGCCACCACCACGGCGGTGAGGCCGGTGCGCCCGCCGGAGACGATGCCGGCGGTGGACTCGATGTAGCTGGTGGTGGTGGAGGTGCCCAGCACGGCCCCTGCCATGGAGGCGCCGCTGTCGGCCATCATGGCGCGACCGATGCGCGGCAGCTTGCCGTTCTCGTCGAGCAGCCCGCCCTTGTGCGCCACGCCCACCAGGGTGCCGGAGGTGTCGAACAGGTCGACGAACAGGAAGGCGAAGATCACGCTCAGCATCGCCACGTCCATGGCGCCGGCCAGGTCGAGGGCCATGAGGGTCGGCGCGATGGAGGGCGGCATGGACATCAAGCCGCCGAACTCGTTATGGCCGAGCAGGATCGCCAGCACGGTGACGCCGAGGATGCCGATCATCACCGCCCCGGTGACCCGCAGATAGGCCAGCGCGGTGATCGCGAAGAAGCCCAGCAGCGCGTAGAGGGCCGACGGCTCGGAGAGATCGCCAAGGGACACGAAGGTCGCCTCGTTGGCCACCACGATGCCGGCGTTCTTCAGCGCGATCATCGCCAGGAACAGGCCGATGCCGGCGGCGATCCCCAGGCGCAGGGAGAGCGGGATCGAATTGATGATCCATTCGCGGATCCGGAAGATGCTGAGCAGGAAGAAGATGAAGCCGGAGAAGAAGACCGCGCCGAGCGCCGCCTCCCAGGTGTAGCCCATGCCCAGCACCACGCCGTAGGTGAAGAAGGCGTTCAGGCCCATGCCGGGCGCCTGGGCGATGGGATAGTTGGCCCACAGCCCCATGATCAGACAGCCCACGGCCGCGGCCAGGCAGGTAGCGACGAACACCGCCCCGTAATCCATCCCGGTCTGGGAGAGGATGCTCGGGTTGACGAAGATGATGTAGGCCATGGTCAGGAAGGTGGTGATCCCGGCGATGACCTCGGTCTTCACGTTCGTCTGGTGCTCGGCAAGCTTGAAATGGTTGTCGATGAGGCGTTTCAACATGGGTGTCCTTCCTGCGCGCGATGACGTCTGGGCGTCCGGATGTCATGAGCCGTCTCATGGCCCGGGACACCGGAGGGTGGCGAGAAAAGCGGCCTATGGTACCCAAAGCCTCGGCATGTGGCGAGGCGTCCGGGGGTTCGCTCCCCCACAGTTAGGCCATCGCCGGGGCATTCGCCACCCGGTCTGCCAACGCAGCGACGCGCCCCGCCCGATCCGCCCCGTGCGATCAGACCCCGCGCGCCTCGAGCACCCGCTCCACCGTCTCGACGATGGCCTGGGTCTGGGGGTCGATCTCGATGTTGACGAGGTCGCCGGGGACGCGGTCGACCAGGA
>JAWWBV010000349.1:0-3516 GCA_033720795.1 Halomonas sp.
CAGAGTTTGGCGCGGCGATCTCCCTGGCCGGGAAGCTGAACCTTGGTGCCACCGCGCTTTCCCTGACTGGCTATACGGGAGAGGGTAACAATGTGTCCTCCGGGTGGGGCTTTAACGGCGCGGCCTTTCCGGGCACGCTTGCCAATAGGGGGGAGGTCGATGCATCCGGCGACCTGGTCAGCACGACAGGCTTTTCTGCCGGTGTCAGCCATCGATTCACCGAGAGTCTCCGTGGCAGCCTTCGCTATGGGCAGGTGAAGGCCGACGAAGTGGCGCCGACGGTCGAGGACGATACGCTTCAGGTGACGAATGTGAACCTGATCTATACGTACCTGCCTGGCCTGGACTTCGGTGTCGAGTGGCGGGATCGTAATGCGCTCACGATGCCGCTTCGTCCGGGCGGCCAGCAAGTCGAGCTGATGGCCATGTATAAGTTCTAATGCGGCGCCGTCTGGATAGCTCCTTTCCCGTGCTTTGATCGTTTAAAGGCGAGTCATCGCGCGCTAAAGCGCACGATGATTCGCCTCTTTTTTATGCTGGGATTGCCGGCGATCCCCATCCGGGCACCGACGTCCCGCAGAACGGAAGAGGGGCCGGCATCCCGTGGATGCCGGCCCCTCTTCACGACGGTGGCAATCCCCTATGAATACACAGGATGGGCCCGGCAGAGCGCTGCGGCCTTGTCGCGCACGGTCTGCTCGATGGCGGTCGTGTCATCGCCGGCCGCCAGGACATCCAGCACGTCGCAGATCCAGCCCGCCAGGCTCTCGCACTCCTCGACGCCGAAGCCGCGGGTGGTCACCGCCGGGGTGCCGAGGCGCAGGCCGGAGGTGACGAAGGGGCTCTGGGGGTCGTTGGGCACGGCGTTCTTGTTGACGGTGATATGCGCCCGACCGAGGGCCGCGTCGGCGTCCTTGCCGGTCACGCCCTGCCTGATCAGCGAGACCAGGAAGAGATGATCGTCGGTGCCGCCAGAGACCACGTCATAGCCACGCGCCATGAACACCCCGGCCATGGCCCGGGCGTTGTCGATCACCCGCTGCTGGTACTGGACGAACTCCTGGCTCATCGCCTCCTTGAAGGCCACCGCCTTGGCGGCGATCACGTGCATCAGCGGGCCGCCCTGCTGGCCCGGGAAGACCGCACTGTTGAGCTTCTTGTGGAGCGTTTCATCCGCGTGCGAAGAGAGGATCAGGCCGCCGCGGGGGCCACGCAGGGTCTTGTGGGTGGTGGTGGTCACCACGTGGGCGTGGGGCAGCGGGCTCGGATAGTGCCCGGCCGCCACCAGGCCCGCCACATGGGCCATGTCGACCAGCAGCCAGGCCCCCACCTCGTCGGCGATGGCGCGGAAGCGCCGCCAGTCGACCACCCGGGCATAGGCCGAGAAGCCGGCGATGATCAGCTTGGGCTGGTGCTCACGAGCGAGGCGTTCGACCTCGTCGTAGTCGATCTCGCCGGTCTCGACGTTCAGGCCGTACTGGAGGGCGTGGTAGTGCTTGCCGGAGAAGTTGGGGGCCGCGCCGTGGGTCAGGTGGCCGCCGTGGTCGAGACTCATCCCCAGGATGGTGTCGCCCGGCTTGACCAGCGCCATGAAGGCCGCGGCATTGGCCTGGGCCCCGGAGTGGGGCTGGACGTTGGCGTAGTCCGCGCCGAACAGGTCGCAGGCCCGCTGGATGGCCAGCGCCTCCACCTTGTCCACGAACTCGCAGCCGCCGTAGTAGCGCTTGCCCGGATAGCCCTCGGCGTACTTGTTGGTCAGCTGGCTGCCCTGGGCCTCCATGACCGCGCGGCTGGCGTAGTTCTCGGAGGCGATCAGCTCGATGTGCGCCTCCTGGCGCCCCTCCTCTTCGCGAATCGCCCGCAGCAGATCGCGATCGGCATCCTGCAGATGGGTGAACGACATGACGACATCTCCTGATTGTTAGTGGTGGTGCCTCTGCATGCCCGCCGGGCTGGCCTCGGGGCCTCCCGGCGGGCGGATCGTGGCCCGCGGCCTCACTTGCCGCGGTAGTAGCCCGGGGTGACGAAGGGGGTCTTGGTCACCACCATGGGCAGGCGCTTGCCCCGCACCTCGGCGTAGACGGTGGTGCCGGGCTCGGCCAGGGCGACGGGCACGTAGCCCATGGCCACCGGCTGGCCCACCGTGGGGCCGAAGCCGCCGGAGGTGACCCGACCCAGGGCGTTACCCTCGGCATCGAAGAGTTCGGTGCCCTCGCGCACCGGCGCGCGGCCCTCGCCGAGCAGGCCAACCCGCTTGCGGGCGTGGTCCTTGGCCTCGACCTGGTGGAGGATCCGGTCGGCGCCGGGGAAGCCGCCCGGACGCTCTCCGCCGTTCCGGCGCGGCTTGCCGATGGCCCAGATCAGCCCGCCCTCGACCGGCGTGGTGCCGGTATCGATATCGTGGCCGTAGAGGCAGAGCCCGGCCTCCAGACGCAGGGAGTCACGGGCCCCCAGGCCGATGGCCTCCACCTCCGGCTCTGCCAGCAGGCGGCGGGCCAGGGCCTCGCTCTGTTCGGCCGGCACCGAGATCTCGAAGCCGTCCTCGCCGGTGTAGCCGCTGCGACTGATCCACACCGGGATGCCGTCGATCTCGAAGTGGCCGTGCTGCATGAAGACCATCTCGCCGGCCTCGGGGCAGAGGCGAGCCATCACCGCGGCGGTCTTCGGGCCCTGCAGGGCCAGCAGGCCGCGATCGAGCTCCTCCACCGCGTAGCCCTCGGGCAGGTGCTGGCGCAGGTGGGCGATGTCCTCCGCCTTGCAGGCGGCATTGACCACCAGATAGAGGTGATCCCCGTTATTGACCACCATCAGGTCGTCGAGGATGCCGCCCTCCTCGGAGGTGAACAGCGCGTAGCGCTGCATGCCGGCCGGCAGGCCGAGAAGGTCGGCGGGCACCAGGGTCTCCAGCGCCTCGGCGGGATGGGGGCCGCGCAGCAGCACCTGCCCCATGTGGGAGACATCGAACAGGCCGCTGGCACCGCGGGTGTGCTCATGCTCCTTCTTGACGCCCAGCGGATACTGGACGGGCATCTCGTAGCCGGCAAAGGGCACCATCCTGGCCCCCAGTTCGACATGCAGGGCATGCAGGGGAGTGTGCTTCATCTCGCTCATGGACCGCCTCGGGTTGACGAAGAAAAGAGAAGGGGACGATACGACCGCGCCATCGGCGGGCGACCGCCCTCGCGTGCCCCAAGACTAGACGAAGTTTCTTAAAGGAAACAAGCATCGCATGGGGGAAACATACCTCCTCCCTCGCTCCCTGACCGCGAACACGGCGCGCCGCACGATCATCGTCACTTCTCTATCTAAATGATTTATCGAGATAAAAATCTCAACGGCCGCATCGGCCCTCGTCAGTTATTCGATTATAGACTTAATTTATTCTCAAAACTCCTTGCCAAAAAGGTTGGCGGCCCGCCGCGGTTGGCCTAGGATTCCCTGGTCAAAAATAAATTTCTTATAGGAAACACAGATGAGCTCTATCCCCGCCAACCTACGCTACGCCAAAAGCCACGA
>JAWWBV010000350.1:0-3510 GCA_033720795.1 Halomonas sp.
ATCGTATGGGATTTCTCATGCTCGTGTGGGGGCGAGCTGGGGGCGCCAGGGATCGGTCCGGGAGCGCGACTGTCGTGGCCTGGTCACTCTGGTAGAATCGCCGGCCCTCTTGTCGATAGCGATGGTGACGCCACATGCCCCTCCAACCCGATGTCGTCGTGATCGGCGCCGGTGCCGCTGGCCTGATGTGTGCGCTGACCGCCGGCTATGCCGGGCGGCGCGTGCTGGTGGTAGATCATGCCAACAAGGCCGGCAAGAAGATCCTGATGTCCGGCGGGGGGCGCTGCAACTTCACTAACCTGGCCTCGGGCCCGGCCAACTTCTTTTCGGCCAACCCGGCCTTCTGCATCTCGGCCCTCAAGCGCTACCGGCCCGAGCACTTTGTCGAGTTGGTGGACCGGCACGGCGTGGAGTACGTGGAAAAGGCACCGGGCCAGCTCTTCTGCGCCGACTCCGCGAAGGAGATCCTGAGGGTGCTGCTGACCGAGTGCGACTGGGCGGGCGTCGAGATCCGCCTGAAGACCTCGGTCGAGGCCGTGGAGCGCGCCGGGGAGGGCATGCGGCTCTCGACCTCGGCGGGGCGCATCGACGCCGGCGCCGTGGTGGTGGCGAGCGGTGGGCTCTCCATCCCGACCATGGGCGCCACGGGATTCGGCTATGACATCGCCCGTCAGTTCGGCCTCGAGGTCACCGAGACCCGGGCGGCCCTGGTGCCCTTCACCCTGACCTCGCAGTGGAAGGCGCGGGCCGAGGCCCTGGCCGGCGTCAGCGTCGAGGTTGCGGTGAGCTGTCGCGGGCGTCGCTACCGCGAACCGATGCTCTTCACCCACCGGGGCCTGTCGGGCCCCGCCATGCTGCAGATCTCCAGCGTCTGGCAGCCGGGCGATACCCTCTCCATCGACCTGCTGCCCGGCATCGATGCCTTCGAGGCCCTGGCCTCGGCACGCCGCGAGACGCCGAGGCGCCGGCTCTCGACCTGGCTTGGCGAGCGGCTGCCGAAGCGGCTTGCCCAGGCGCTGGTGGAGTGGCATGGCGATGACGGGATGCTGGCCGAGTATTCCAACGACCGTCTGGCGGCCTGGGCCGAGCGGCTCGGCGACTGGCGCGTCAAGCCGGCCGGTACCGAGGGCTGGCGCACCGCCGAGGTGACCATGGGCGGAGTCGACACGCGCGCGATCTCGTCGAAGCACTTCGCGGTCAAGGGGCTTCCTCAGCTGCGCTTCATCGGCGAGGTGCTGGATGTCACCGGCGAACTCGGTGGCCACAACTTCCAGTGGGCCTGGGCGTCCGGCGTGGCCTGCGGCATGGCGCTGTAGTGCCCTCCTTCCAAATGGCCGCAGCCACTCATAAAGAATCACTCGGCGCCTGACGCCAGGGCGGCTGGTATCACCAGCGGGTTCCCGAGGCGGCGCGGCCACGGATAACGGGTCGGAAAGCCCCCGAGGACTCACGGCGTCGGGGCATCTCTGGGCCACGGAGTTCCAGGTGCAGGGCCCGCCTCGGGCGTTTGACATGTCTCGAGGTAGGATCGACAGTGGTTACATGAGTCTTGGCCCCCACGATTCCGCCCCCTACGACGATCATACGTCGCTCGCCTCAGCCGTTGAGCAGCTCGATGCGTCCATCGAGCGACTCGCCGTTGCCAATAGCGTCGAGGGCGTCTCCCCTGTGTTCGAGGTCCTTGAACCGGCCCGCGTCCTGATGCTCGACCCCGAGGGGATCGATCTCATCTACGCGCGGGTACCGGCGCTCGAGGCGGCCGGGTTCTTTCGCGGCAGCGACTGGGACTATCCGCAGACGCTGGTGCCGTCCCTTGCCGTCCGCACGGTGCGACATGGCGACCCTGTCGCCACCCTGGTGGAGAGCCTGAGCCAGGTGCGCCTGCTCGCCGTGGCCAATGGCGACTTCATTCACCCCTCCGTCTCCGCCGAGCACGCCCATCACTTCCTGGCCCAGGTGATGGCGATGAATCTCGACCTTGTGGTCAGTGACCTGCAGGAGGGCGACCGCCTTCGGCCCGATCGGCTGGGCGTCCTCGTCCAGCATCTCTATCACTACCTGCTGCGCCACCTTGGCTACGAAAACCTCCTCGAACATCTGGTCGCCGAGGTGTGGCGGGTGCTGGCGCAACGTCCGGTCCAGGTCGACGGCGTCAAGCACATGGTGACCCAGATCGCCGCCTGCTTGAACACGCCGGAGGCGATGCCGGGCGAGGTCGGGGATGATGCGCTGCGGCTGATCAATGCGGTGTTCAGCCCCACGACAGGGTGCCGCGAGGACCCCGGTTTCGACGTCTATGCCGAGCGGCTGTCGTGCATGGACGACGCGACGCTGTTACAGGAAGCCATTGCCTTCGCCCAGGCCATGCACGGCACCGGCCTGGTCTCGCCCTACATGCCGGGCTTCATACGTTACCTACGCACCCGATGGAACGCCCTGATTCCGACGGCGCTGGGCCTGAGCTATACCGGGGCAGATGCCTTTCACTGCTACCCGGCCTTGATCCATACCCTGATCGACGAAGCGGTGTTCGTCGATACCAGCCAGGCGGTCTATGGCCTCGCCATGATGCTCGAGCGGGGCATTCTCTATGCGCCAGCGGTGGCCCCTTCGCTGTGGCGGCAGGTGCGACTGACCCTGTGCGATGCCGCCGCAGAGAAGATCGCCAGTGTCTTCGGGAGACGTCGTCCTCCGGAATGCTTCCTGCTGGCCGATGTCCTCAACGTCCTCGGCCACCCCCTTGGTGTAGGGCAGGGCAACTATCCGACCTGCCAGTCCACGCGCGCGCTCTCCATGTGGGCCTACGGTGCGCCGTCCGAGCTGCTGCGCATCGTCGCCTGGGCCGCACGCGATGACGAGATCGTGATGCGCTTCGAGGGCAACAACATTTCTTCGCGTGAACTCGGCGCCGGTCTGTCGAGCGAGCCCTCCGTCGATGTGGATGCGGTCTCTCTGCTGACTGTCCCGCATCTCGACCGCATATACTTCGAGATGGGGCGTCGCAGTGCCGGTCGCGGAGAGGACCCTCACAAGTGGGTCAATGCGGAGTTTCATGGTGAGCAGGTCGGTCACGGATTTCGCATCGCCGTCGATGTTTTCACGGGAGGCCTCAAGGATTTCGAGGGGTTTATACGAGATTTCTACGCGGCTTATCACCCTTATTACAATGGCAATATTCCGGTCATTAACCCGCAGCCCGCAGGCATTGCCGTCACCGACAGTGCCACGCGATTTCTCGGTTGGCACGCGATCACGATTCAGCGGCTAGCTCTGGATCCAGTCGGCGTTATGCGGGTGTATTTCTTCAACCCCAATAACGACAGCGGCCAGAATTGGGGGCAGGGGATCATCACCTCAACCCACGGGAAGGGCGAACTTTATGGCGAGGCGTCACTGCCCGTCTCCCAGTTCGTCTCGCGGCTCTATGTCTTTCACTATGACCCTCTGGAGAAGGGGGATACTGACACCGTGCCGGCTGATGAGGTGCATGGTGTCATGCGGCTGGCGCAA
>JAWWBV010000351.1:0-3488 GCA_033720795.1 Halomonas sp.
CACGCCGTAGAAGACGCGGGTGCCGGCCGCCACGGTCCGCAGGGGACCGAACACGAAGGAGGCCGCCACCAGCACCAGCGAGGCCATGGTCAGCGGCATCAGCATCTTCTGCCAGAAATAGAGCAGCGGCTGGGTCGCCTGCTGCCCCTGCTCGCGCAGGTAGCGGGCGTAGCGCCACAGCTCGCTGGGGGCCTGGGTCTCGACGTCGCGCAGCAGCCGGTCGAGCTGCGCGGGGGTCATGGCGGTTTCCCAGGACAGGGTGTCGTGGTGCCGGGCCTCGGTACGGCCCTCGTCGAAGCGGGTCACGGCGACCTGTTCGAGCTGCCAGTGGTCACCCAGCCAGACCGCCTGGCGGGCGCTCAGCGCCTCGGTGAGCGTGCGGCCTTCGAAGCGATAGCGAGTCAGGTCGAGCACGGTGTCGTCGGCGCGGATGGCGCCGAAGCGGTAGATGTCGTCCCCCTCTCGCTGCCAGCCGCCCCGCTGGGTGAGCAGCGCACCCTCGCCCTGCATCTGCTCGAGGCGCCAGGCGCTGGCGAACTGCTCGGTGCGCGGGCTGACGAATTCGGCGATGGTCAGCACCACCAGGATCACCAGGATGATCGGCTTCATCACCCCCCAGAGGATGCGCATCAGGGAGCGACCGGCGGCACGCATCACGGTGAGCTCATTGCTCGAGGCCATGCTGCCCAGGCCAATCAGGGCGCCGATCAGCACTCCCACCGGCGCGTACTGGTAGAAGCGCCAGGGCAGGCGCATCAGCAGGTAGAGCAGCACCTCGAAGGCGCCGTAGTTGCCCTCGACGTCGCCGAGGTCGTTGATGTAGGTGATCACCAGGTCCAGCCCCAGCAGCACGACCTGTACCACGAGGATGGCGCCCAGCACGTTGCGGGCGATATAGCGATCGAGGCGGTCGGTGATCATCCGCTCATTCCCCTGTGCTGGGCCTGGACCATCATGGCCAGGCCGATGGCCAGGAAGCCGCCGTGGATCGGCCACATCCCGATCGCCACCGGCCAGCTGCCGCGGCCGATGGCGTCCAGCGCCGCCAGCAGCAGGCTGAGATAGGCCACGTAGAGAAAGATCGCCGGCAGCAGCTTGGAGAAGCGCCCCTGGCGCGGATTGACCCGCGAGAGCGGCATGGCCAGCAGGGTCAGGATGAAGACCATCAGCGGCAGGCCGAGGCGCCACTGCAGCTGGGCCATGGCCGGCAGGGCCTCGGCGCCGAACAGCGCGGCGGTGGTGGCGTATTCGGGGGCGTCGAGTTCGGGGCTTCGGGCGGCGCCGGAGAGACGCACGGCGTAGGTGCCGAATTCGAGGCGCTCGGCCTGGGCGCGGCCGGGGTCGACGCTGTAGCGCTCGCCCTCTTCCAGCACCAGGAAGCGGCTGCCGGTCTCGTCATCGACGGCCTGGTAGCCGGTGCCGGCCCGGGTCACCACGGTCGAGGGGGTGTCATCGCTGCGCGACTGGCGCTCGCTGATGAACACCTCCTGCATCCGCGTGCCGTCGTCGCTGAAGCCCTCGGTGTAGGCCGTACGCCCGCCGCCGAAGTCCTGGAAGCGCCCCGGCGCCAGGGCCGTGAAGTCGAGTTGGCGGCGCTGCTCCTCGAGAAGCACCTCATTGTGCAGCGCGCCGGCCGGCGTCAGCCACAGGCTGCAGACCCCGACCAGCAGTGCCACCAGGGTCGCCGGCACCAGGCTGACCTGCAGCAGGCGATGGGGGCTCGTGCCGCAGGCCACCAGCACGGTGATCTCGCTGTTGAGATAGAGCTGCCCGTAGGCCAGCAGGATCCCCAGGAAGAAGGCCAGCGGCAGGATCAGCTCGAGAAAGCCCGGCAGGTGGAAGAGCATCAGGGTGCCGAGGATGCTCACCGGGATCTCCCCTTCCGCCGCGTTGGAGAAGTAGCGGATGAAGCGACTGCCCGTGATCACCAGCAACAGCACGCCGGCCACGGCGGCCATGGTCAGCAGGATTTCCCGGGTCAGGTAGCGAAATATGATCAACGTTGTCTCCCGGCCGGGCACCCCCTGGTGCCCGGCCATCTTCCATGCAATGACGCCTTGCCTTGGGTACACTGGGATGACTCGGCAACGTGCCGGCATTATCCAGAATCCCCCTTCGCTTGTAACCCCAAAGCTTGTCTTGTGGAGACTCCATGGAATTCCCCGTTCAGACGGCCAATCCCGCCAAGGTCGAGACGGCCTGTCTCGTGGTCCCGGTATTCAAGGACGGTGAGCTGCTGCCCGCCGCCGCCAAGCTCGACAACGCCAGCGAGCGGCTGATCGGCCAGCTGATCGATCGCGGCGATTTCGAGGCCACGCTGGGCAACGTCCTGATGGTGCCCTTCGCACCGGGGCTCAACACGGACCGGCTGATGCTGGTAGGACTGGGCGAGCGCGCCAAGTGCCAGGAAGGCGCCTTCCGCAAGGCCGTGGACGCCGCCTTCACCGCCATCGCGCCGCTGCCGGCCGAGGACGTCGCGGTGGCCTTCGCCGACGTGCCGGTCGCCGATCGGGGTTGCGACTGGAAGGCCCGCATGGTGGCCGAGGCCGCCCATCGCGCCATCTACCGCTTCGACGACTTCAAGTCCGAGAAGGCCCCTGCCCCGCGCCTGGAGAAGGTCACCCTGCTGATCAGCGAGCAGGGCGACGCCGACGCGGCCCGCCAGGGCGCGCGCGTGGGCGACGCCATCGGCCAGGGCGTGGCGACCACCCGCACCCTGGGCAACCTGCCCGGCAACGTCTGCACGCCGAGCTACCTGGCCGAGCGCGCCGAGCAGCTCGCCGCGGAGTCCGGCGGCGCGCTGACTGCCGAGATCCTCGACGAGGCGGCGCTGGAGGCGCTGGGCGCCCACAGCCTGCTCTCCGTGGGCCGCGGCAGCGCCGAGCCCTCTCGGCTGATCGTCATGAAGTACCAGGGGGCCGAGGAGCCCGACGAGGCGCCGCACGTGCTGGTCGGCAAGGGCATCACCTTCGATACCGGCGGCATCTCGCTCAAGCCCGGCGAGGCCATGGACGAGATGAAGTTCGACATGTGCGGCGCCGCCAGCGTGTTCGGCACCGTCACCTCGGTGCTCGCCATCAAGCCCAGGATCAACCTGGTGGCCATCGTCGCCGCCGCGGAGAACATGCCCGACGGCCGCGCCACCAAGCCCGGCGACATCATCCAGACCCTCAAGGGGCTCTCCGTGGAGGTGCTCAACACCGACGCCGAGGGCCGCCTGGTGCTGTGCGACGCCCTGACCTACGCCGAGCGCTTCGAGCCGGCCAGCGTCGTCGACATCGCCACCCTGACCGGCGCGGCGATCATCGCCCTCGGGCATCACGCCACCGGCCTGCTCTCCAACGACGACGACCTGGCGCTGGATATCCTGGATGCCGGCGAGACCGCCTGGGACCGCGCCTGGCACCTGCCGCTGTGGGACGAGTACCAGGAGCAGCTCGCCTCCAACTTCGCCGACCTGGCGAACATCGGCGGCCGCCCGGCCGGCA
>JAWWBV010000352.1:0-3460 GCA_033720795.1 Halomonas sp.
ACCGGGCTGCTGGTCGACGAGGCCCACAACCTGGTGGAGCGGGCCCGGGGCATGTACAGCGCCGAGCTCGACCAGCGCCGCCTGGCGAGGCTGCGCCGCGAGGCGCCCGGGGCGCTGAAGGGCCCGCTGGGGCGGCTTAGCCGCCAGTGGCAGGCGCTGGTCCGGGAGGCCGGGATGAGCGAGGCCGGCGAGCCGGGGCGCCCGGCCTATCGGGTGCTCGAGGGACTTCCCGACGGCATGGTCGCGGCGCTGTCGGGGGCGGCCAGCGCCATCACCGAACACCTCGGCGAGCATCCGGAGCAGGCCTCCCTGGCGCTGCAGGAGCTGCTCTTCGAGGCGCTGGCCTTCACCCGGCTGGCCGAGTCCTTCGGCGAGCACTCGCTGTGCGACCTCGCCCGCCACGGCCGCGGCCGGGCGGTGCTGGGACTGCGCAACCTGGTGCCGGCGGACTTCCTCGCCCCGCGCTTCGCCGCCGCCCACGCGGCCGTGCTCTTCTCGGCGACCCTGAGCCCCGCCCACTACCATCGCGACCTGCTGGGCCTGCCCGCGGCCACCGTCTGGCGCGAGGTCGCCTCGCCCTTCGCCGCCGAGCAGCTCGAGGTGCGCATCCGCGCGGACATCTCCACCCGGCTGCGCGACCGGGAGGCCTCGCTTGCGCCCATCGTCGCCGAGCTGGCCGAGCAGTTTCGCCGCCGGCCGGGCCACTACCTCGCCTTCTTCAGCAGCTTCGCCTACCTGCAGGCGGCCCTGGCGCGCCTTCGCGAGACGCATCCCGAGATCCCCGTGCGCGCCCAGACCCGCGGCATGCGCGAGGAGGCGCGGGACGCCTTCCTGGCCGGGTTCACGCCGGGCGGGGCGAGCATCGGCTTCGCGGTGCTGGGCGGCGCCTTCGCCGAGGGGATCGACCTGCCCGGCGACCGGCTGGTCGGCGCCTTCATCGCCACCCTGGGGCTGCCGCCGTCGGATCCCTTCAACGAGGCGCTCAAGGTGCGGCTGGCGGCGCGCTTCGGCCGCGGCGACGACTACGCCTATCACATCCCCGGGCTGATCAAGGTGGTGCAGGCGGCCGGGCGGGTGATCCGCGGGCCCGACGACCGCGGCACCGTGGTGCTGATGGACGATCGCTTCGCCCGGCGCGAGGTGCGCCAGCGCCTGCCGGCCTGGTGGGGGCCGCCGGTCGGGACGCGTCGCTGAGGGCGAGGGGGGCCGGAGGGCCGGCCGTCACGACTCGCGGTGGGGCGGCTCCTCCAGCGAGGTGGTGACATCCTCGTCGGCCTCGTAGAGGGCCTCGAGCTCCCGGGCCGCCTCCTGGACCGTCTGGATCTGCTTCTTCTCGTTGCCGAACACCTCGAGCTGGCGGCGCAGCGTCAGCTCGTCATGGGGCCGGAAGGTGTCGATGGTGTGCTGGGCCTGGTCGCGGGGAATGCCCAGGCCGACCAGCACGTCGCGGGTCAGCTCCAGGCTCGCCGGCAGCAACTCGCGGACCAGGTCGTTCACCCCGGCCCGCATCAGCAGGTGAGCGTGGTAGCGGTTGCGGGCCCGGGCATAGAGGCGCAGGTGGGGGAAGCGCTGCCGCACGCTGGCGACGATGCGCATCGAGGCCTCGGGGTCGCCCACCGCCACCACCAGCACCCGGGCCTGGTCGGCGCCGGCGGCCTCGAGGAGGTCGATGCGGGAGGCGTCGCCGAAATAGACCTTGTTGCCGTAGCGGCGGACGAAGGCCACCTGGTCGGCGTTGATGTCGAGTACCGTGTAGGGGATCTTCAGCCCCTGCAGGGCACGGCCCATGATCTGCCCGAAGCGCCCGAAGCCGGCGAGGATGATCTGCGGCGATTCGTCCGGCAGGGGGTCGAAGTCGGGACGGGCCTTCCGGGTCTTGAAGAGCGGGCGCACCAGCCTGGCGTGGGCCAGGAACATCACCGGCGTGGCGGCCATCGACAGCGACACCACCAGCACCAGCTGGTTGACCAGGGAGGCGGGCAGCAGCGCCGCGGCGCCGGCGGCGGTGAGCAGCACGAAGCCGAACTCGCCGCCCTGGGAGAGCAGTACGCCGAGGTTGAGGGCCTCGCGCCAGCCGGTGCCGAAGGCCCGGGCCGCCGCCACCACGCTCAGGGCCTTGGCCAGCAGCAGGGCGCCGGTGAGGCCGAGGATCATCCCGGGGTGCTCGGCCAGCAGGCCGATCTGGGCGGTCATGCCCACCGCCATGAAGAACAGGCCCAGCAGCAGGCCGCGGAAGGGTTCGATGTCCGCCTCGATGCCGTGGCGGTATTCCGAGTCGGCCAGCAGCACGCCGGCGATGAAGGCGCCCAGCGCCATGGAGAGGCCGGCAAGCTCCATCAGCAGGGCGGCGCCGATCACCACCAGCAGGGCGGTGCCGGCGAATACCTCGCGGCTGCGGGTGCCGGCGGCGAAGCGGAACAGCGGCCGCAGCAGCAGCCGGCCGCCGATGATCAGGCCGGCGAAGGCGCCGACGGCCACCAGGATCTCCTGGAGCATCGGCATGAGCCCCCCCGCCAGCAAGTCCTGGGCGGCCAGCAAGGGGATGAGGGCCAGCACCGGGATCGCGGCCAGGTCCTGGAAGAGCAGCAGGGCGAAGGCGTTGCGGCCGTGGCGGCTCTGCAGCTCGTGGCGCTCCCCCAGCAGCTGCAGCACCAGCGGCGTGGAGCAGAGTCCCAGGCTGAAGCCCGTCACCGCCGCGACCATGGGCGACAGGCCGAGCGCCCAGGCGCAGGCCGTGAGCAGCAGCGTGGTCACCCCGACCTGCAGGCTGCCGAAGCCGAAGACCGCCTTGTGCATCAGCTTGAGGCGCGAGGGCTTGAGCTCCAGGCCGATCACGAACAGCAGGAAGATGATGCCCACCTGGGAGAACTGCAGCACGGCCTCGGCATCGGCCACCAGGCCCAGGGCCGAGGGGCCGATGGCGACCCCTGCGGCCAGGTAGCCCAGCACCTCGCCGAGCCCGAGGCGCTTGAAGATCGGCACGATCAGCACCGCCGCGGCGAGAAAGATCAGGGCGTTGAGCAGCAGGTCGATGGCCAAGGAGCGCTCCTTGCGAATGGCGGGGGCGGTCCCCATGTTACCCGATGGCGCCGCCCGCGCGTCAGGCGGGCGCCGTGGCCGACGGGAACGGCAGGCGTCGTGGCCGGTCCCATTCGTCACCGTCGCCCCTTCATCGCCGACAGGAGAGACCGCCATGCGACTCAATGCCGACTTCAGCCGCCGCGCGGTGGTCACCCCCGACGACTACCGCTGGGTGGACTCCCCCACGGCCGGCGTGGAGCGGATGATGCTCGACCGTGTCGGCGACGAGGTGGCCCGGGCCACCTCCGTGGTGCGCTACGCGCCGAACAGCACCTTCCCGACCCACGAGCACGGCGGGGGCGAGGAGATCCTGGTGCTGGAGGGGGAGTTCGCCGACGAGCACGGCCGCTACCCGGCGGGCCACTACCTGCGCAACCCC
>JAWWBV010000353.1:0-3455 GCA_033720795.1 Halomonas sp.
GGGGTGTCCTCGCCTTCCGCGTAGAGCACGTCGAAGGCATCCCGCAGGTAGGTGAAGAAGTGATCCGCGGTGTTGAAGCCCTGGGGCGCGGCGAAGCGCATGTCGTTGGTGTCCAGGGTGTAGGGCACCACCAGATGGCTGTGCTCGCGGCCCTGGCTGTCCGCCTCGCGGGTCCAGAACGGCAGGTCGTCGCCGTAGTAGTCGCTGTCGTAGAGGAAGTTGCCCTCGTCGAGCACCAGGCGGCGGGTGTTGGGGCTATCGCGACCGGTGTACCAGCCCAGCGGCTTCTCGCCGTAGAGCGACTGGAAGATCTCGATGGCGCGGCGCATGTGCTCGCGCTCGAGCTCTTCCGGGACGTTCTGGTAGTGGATCCAGCGATAGCCATGGCAGGCGATCTCGTGCCCCAGCTCCTTGAAGGCGTGGGCCACCTCGGGGTGGCGCTCCAGCGCCATGGCGACACCGAACACCGTCAGCGGCAGGCCGCGACGCTCGAACTCGCGCAGGATCCGCCACACGCCGGCCCGGGAGCCGTACTCGTAGATCGACTCCATGCTCAGGTGGCGATCGGGATAGGAGTCCGCCCCGATGATCTCGGAGAGGAACTGCTCGGAGCCCTTGTCGCCGTGGAGCACGCAGTTCTCGCCGCCCTCCTCGTAGTTGAGCACGAACTGCACGGCGATGCGCGCCTTGCCGGGCCACTTGGCCTCGGGCGGCGTGCGGCCATAGCCGATCAGGTCACGCGGATAGTCCCCTCGGGTCGGTGAGGTCATGGCGTAGCTTCCTTCTTGTTAGGGGCTGGCTCGATGGCACATGGCGGCCATTTGAGCAACACTGCATGTATACAATTAAAGGATAGGGTGTGCCCATTATTGTTGCAAGATCTCCCACCCTCAGTCGGCGGTCAGCCGCATCAGCGCCAGGCTCTGGGCCAGGCCGGCGTCCAGGGAGTCGATCAGCCGCGTCCCGGACGGGGCCTCGAGCGCCGCGGCCAGGCCCGCGAAGGCGGCCCCGCCGACGATGATCGCGTCGGGCGAGAACCGCGCCTGCTGGTCGTCGATGGCCGCCTGCACCCGCTCGCGGGCGGCCTCGCGCTCGGCCGGCAGCGCCAGGTCGCCGATCTCCACCGGCGTGATGCCCTGGCAGTGACGCGCCGCACCCAGGTCGTGGAGCACGTCCTCGATCATCCGCGGCCAGCGGTGCCCCGGCGTCACGATCGCGAAGCGCGCGCCGAGCTGCAGCGCCGAGAGCACCGAGGCCTCGAGCAGGCCGACCACCGGTACCGAACTGATCTCGCGCGCCGCCGCCAGCCCCGGTTCGCCGAAGCAGGCCAGCAGCACGCCCGCGTGCTCCTGCGCGCCTCGCGCCTCGAGACTCGCCACCACGGCGGCACCGGCCAGGGCGCAGTCGCGCCGCGAGCCGATGTAGGCCACGCCCTGCTCGGCCGTCTCGGCCTCCACCTCGACCGCCTCGCCGAGAAAGGCCCTGGCCCGGGCGGCCATGGCGTCGGTCATGGCGGCGTTGGTATTGCCGTTGAGCATCAGCAGGCGCATCGCATTTCCTCCGATCGAGCTGGGGCGTGTCCCTCAGACTCCATTTTTGTATACAAGAAATCAAGCCCCGGGCCAAGGGAAAGCGGCTGCGCCGTCGTCTCGTGGCCCTCGAGCCGCGTTTGGCCCCGTCGCTGCCCTGCTTGGCGTCGGCAGATCCCGGAAGGGACCCGGGAGGAGGGACAATAATTCGCTACCGCCACCATTGTATTCATCACGTGATTGAAAATGTATGCATTTGTCCAGGAAAAATAGCTACACTTCTATGCATACATTGAGTGACGACACAATTTTTTCTCTAATTATTATTTATATTGCTGATTTTAAAAGATTTAAGTAACACCCCTGTCATCCGATCCGGACTTGATTTGCCGATCTCGGCATCCTATTTTGTGTACAAGAAACAAATTCCTTGTTCACAAAAATAACGACACAGCGAGAGCCCCATGCAGATTCGCGTCATCAACCCCAACACCACCCGCGGCATGACCGACACCATCGGCACCGCTGCCCAGGGCATCGCCGCCCCCGGCACCGTCATCACCGCCACCCAGCCGGCCCACGGGCCGGTCTCCATCGAGAGCCACTTCGACGAGGCCATCAGCGCCGTGGGCGTGCTCGAGGAGGTGATGGCCGGTGAGCGCGACGGCGTGGATGCCTACATCATCGCCTGCTTCGGCGACCCGGGCCTGCTGGCCGCCCGCGAGCTGACCCGGGCCCCGGTGATCGGCATCGCCGAGGCGGCCTTCCACATGGCCACGCTGATCAGCACCCGCTTCTCGGTGGTCACCACCCTGGGTCGCACCGGCATCATCGCCGAGCACCTGCTCGAGCAGTACGGCTTCAGCCATCACTGCCGGCGGGTCCGCGCCGCCGAGATCCCGGTGCTCGACCTGGAGGACGACGGCGACGCCGCGCTCACCCGCATCATCGAGGAGGGCCGCCGCGCCCGGGACGAGGACGGCATCGGCGCCATCGTGCTGGGCTGCGGCGGCATGGCCGACCTCACCGACGAGATCAGCGAGGCCGTCGGCCTGCCGGTGGTCGAGGGCGTGACCGCCGCGGTCAAGCTCAGCGAGGCGCTGGTCGGCCTGGGACTCGGCACCAGCAAGGTGGGCGACCTCGCCTTCCCACGCGCCAAGGCCTTCACCGGGCGCTTCGAGCACCTGTCCCACGGCGCCGGCCTGCGATGACACCCGGGCTTGCGTGGCCGACCTAGCCGGCCACACAGACGCGCATCGCAAGCGACCCCGGCCACCGAGCGGGCCGGACAACAACCACAACGACTGCACACCCTTGCGAGGAGAGCACCATGACCCTCTCGACTTCCCGCGCCGCCCCCGGCGATGATATCCGGGTGACCCCCGACGCCCACCACGACACCAAGGCCGCCGGCAGCGAATCGCTGGCTCCCCAGAAGACGCGCATCATGGGACGCACCTCCTACCTGCTGGCCTGGTTCGGCGGCTGCGTCTCGATCGGCACCTTCACCATGGGCTCCAGCGTGGTCGGCACGCTGAACCTGCTGCAGGCGACCCTGGCGATCGCCATCGGCTGCTTCGTGATCGGCATCGCCCTGGCCCTGAACGGCGCCGCCGGCTACAAGTACGGCATCCCCTTCATGGTCCAGGCGCGCAGCGCCTTCGGCTTCGCCGGCACCCGCCTGCCGGGGCTGGTGCGCGCCGTGCCCGCCATCGTCTGGTACGGCTTCCAGAGCTGGATCGGGGCCGGCGCGCTGAACATGGTCTCGGCGACCCTCTTCGGCTTCGACAACCTGGTCTTCTTCTTCATCACCTTCCAGTTCCTGCAGATCGCCCTGTCGGTGCTGGGTTTCCAGGGCATCAAGTGGCTGGAGAACATCGGCAGCGCCTTCATCCTGGCCTCGCTGGTCTACATGTTCTACAGCAC
>JAWWBV010000354.1:0-3450 GCA_033720795.1 Halomonas sp.
AGCACGCGCTTGAGCACCAGGTCGACCCGCGCGGGGCATTCGTAGGGCGTCACCAGCTGCCCGCCGTCCAGCTCGGTGCGGGCGCGGCGCAGCTTGGTCCGTTCACTGTGAAAGGTCAGCATCTCGGTCAGGCATCCTCGTCGGTCGGTTAAGGAAAAACAGGCACCGCGGCGGACCGGACGCCATCACGCGGGGTACTCGCGCAGCAGGTCGCGGCCGCAGGCCGACTGTCTCATGACCTGTTCGAGAATGCTCTTGGCGTTCATGTCGCGCTCCTTGTGACATCGGCAAGGGCTTCGATAGGCAGAGACGCAATAGGTTTCGCGGCTCTCCTGCCGGGACATCATGCAAGTCATCGGGCGACGACGCATGGAGACAGCGGGACAACGGCCAGGCGACCACATGCCGGGAGGTGGCGAATGGTGTCGAGGACGCGAGCAAGCACGGGAAACGGGGGAAGAGAGAGCGGGAGCCAGACCGCCTGGGGAAGGCGCGGGCCAAGCGGAGCGCGGATCAGCCACCACGGCCACAAAGAGAGGCGGCCCCGAAAGCCACATCCCGGCACACGCGTCCATCACTACCGTTGCTCCCTTCCGGGCCTGGCGGGGTTTGCGACTTGGCGTTGCGGGAGGACCAACGAGGCCACCACGACATGCGTCTCGAAGACGCCTCGACCGACGCGGGACACGCCCTTGTCGACCGGCGGGCACTATACCAATGTGCCTTGCCGGCAACAAGGGCCGAGGCGGGAATCGGGCGCTTGATTTCTCCGTTCAATGCAGGCGTCATAGAGACCATGACAGCTGACGACAAGGAGTCCGTGTGACGAGCCCACGTGACACGACAGACAGCACCCGCCGTGGTGTGACGAGAGTCAGCGGCGAGCTCGCCGGCCTGCTCGAGACGTTCGATGACACCGTCAGCCTGCTCAGCGACGCCAGCGACCTCTCCAAGCCGGGCGTGCTGCCCGACCTTCTCGATATCGCCCGACAAGTGATGCTGCAGGAGGGCGGCTGCGACGCCATCGAGCAACGCGCCCGCGCCTTCGAGGAGGCCGGGGCCTTCCTCGGGTCCGACTGGGAGACGCCCCAGTACCTCGTGCCCTCCCTCACCCCGCATGCGCTGAAGAGCGCCGACCCCAATACGGTCGCGATCGAGGCGCTCAGCGAGCTCCGGCTGCTGGCCGTGGCCAAGGGTGACTACCTGCACCCGCACATCTCGATGGAACAGGCGCACCATTACCTGACCCAGGTGATGGCCATCAACCTCTGGCTGCTCTTCGGCACGCCCAGTGAGGCGGAGCGCGAGTCCCAGGGGCAGCTGGCGCTGGTGCCGCGACAGCTGTTCGGCCATCTGGCCGAGCGCATCGGCTATGAACACATCATCGACCGCCTGATCGAGGAGATCTGGCGGATCATCGAGCAGCGTCCCATCCAGGTCGAGCCGGTCAAGCAGATGATCACCCAGATCGCCATCTGCCAGGCCAACCCCGACATCGACCTGGGCGCCAGCGGCCAGGGGGCCGACCGTCTGGTCAGCTCGCTGTTCGGCCCGACCCGGGCCAGCCGCGAAGACCCGGGGCTCGAGATCTACCGCGAGCGGCTGTCGAGCATGGACACGCCCGCGCTTCAGGGCGAGGCCACCGGTTTCGCCCGCGCCATGCACGACACCGGCCTGGTCTCCGCCTACCATCCGGTGCTGCTGCGCCACCTCCTGGACCACAGCGATCACCTGCTGGCGGAAGCGCTGGGGCTCTCGTCCACCGGCCGGGACTGCCTGCTCTGCTATCGCGAGCTGGTCCATGCGCTGATCCGCGGGGGGATCTATCCCACCACCCCGCAGGCCGCCTATGGCCTGGCGCTTATGCTGGAGCGCGGCATCCTCTACCAGCCGCCGGTGGCCCCGGCGATGTGGCGCCAGCTCGGGCTCTCCCTGTCGGAGTGGTCTCAGGCGCGTCTCAACCTGGCCTTCGGCGAGACCGTGTCGCCCCGCGCCCGGCTGCTGGAAGGCGTGCTGTGCATGCTCGGCCTGCCGCTGGGCGTGGGCCAGGGCAACAACCCCACCTGCCAGTCGGCGCGCGCCCTCTCCATGTGGGCCTACAACGACCCGGACTACCTGCTGCAGATGGTGACCTGGGCGGCCCGTGACGACGACATCATCATCCATTTCGAGGGCATGCCGCTCTCCTCCATGGCGAGCCTCTCCGGCGTCGCCCAGGCACTGCCCATGGACCTCGATCCGGTATCGCTGATCGTGGTGCCGCACCTGGATCGCATCTATGCGGAGATGATCCGGCGCTGCATCGGTCGCGAAGGCGACCCGCACCGCTGGGTCAACCCGGAGTTCCACGGCTGGTGGTCGGGCCGCGGCTTTCGCATCAACGTCGACGTGGCGACCGGCAAGCTCCATGCGCTGGACGACTTCCTGCGCCACTTCTATGCGAGCTACCACCCCTACTACAACGGCAACCAGCCGCTGATCCACCCTCAGCCGGCGGGCATCGCCGTCACCGACAGCGCCGCCCGCTTCATCGGCTGGCACGCCATCACCATCCTGCGGGTCAACCTCGACCCCAGCGACGTCATGCGGGTGTACTTCTTCAACCCCAACAACGACAGCGGCCAGGACTGGGGCGACGGCATCAAGGTGAGCACGGCAGACCAGGGCGAGCGCTTCGGCGAGTCCTCGCTGCCCTTCGAGCAGTTCGCCTCACGCCTCTATATCTACCACTACGATCCCCTGGAGCGCGGCGAGCTGGCCAAGATCACCCAGGATGAGCTGGACCGGGTGACGGGCTATATCCACCGCAGCTGGGGCAGCGACCGGATCCCGGCCGTCGGCCTGCAGGCCGACGAGGGGCCCTAGGCCAGCAGGCCCGGTCGCCGGCCGCGATAGCCGCCGACGCGATGCCCTCGCGCCCCCTGGGCGCGGGGGCATCGTGCATCAGACCGCATCTCGAGCCTCGAGCGAGGGACGCGATATGCCATAATGGCGACCCCGTTCATGCCCCGCCGGAGCCGCCATGCCCCGTCTCGATCAGTTGCTCGTCTCCCAGGGCCTGGCCCGTTCCCGCACCCGCGCCCAGCGGCTGATCCGCCACGGCCGGGTACGCCTGGCCGAGGGCGGTGGGCCCCTGACCAAGCCCGGCGAGAAGCTCCCGGAGACGACCGACCTGACGGTGGAGGAGGATCCCGAGGAGCGTTACGCCTCCCGGGCCGGGCTCAAGCTTGAGGCGCTGGTCGAGGCACTCGGGCTGTCGCTCTCGGGGCGCCTGGTGCTCGACGTGGGCCAGTCCACCGGGGGCTTCACCGACTGCGCCCTGCGCTTCGGTGCCCGCCATGTGATCGGCGTGGAGGTGGGCCACGACCAGCTCGACGCCGCCCTGCGCGACGACCCCCGGGTGACCTGCCTGGAGGGCCTCAATGCGCGTGCCATGGCAAACGACCCGCG
>JAWWBV010000355.1:0-3448 GCA_033720795.1 Halomonas sp.
GACATGCAGGCGGCCCGGGCGGCCGGCATGGCCGCCGTGGCGGTGGGCTATGGCTACATCGAGGAAGAGGACGACTACCGGCGCTGGCCGGCCGACCTCTGGTTCGAGACCGCCGAGGCGCTGGTCGCGGCGCTGCTGGAGGGAGAGTCCGAGGGCTAGCCCGCCAGCCGCGCCCCGGACGCGACGAAGCCCTCACGCCTGGCCGGCGCGAGGGCTTCTTCGTGTTGGCCTCACCGTTCGGCCTGGTCCCTCAGGCCCCCTTGGGCGGCTGGGCGTCGAACTGCTCGCCGTTGTGGCCCCGGCTCTCCGGGCCCATCAGCCACAGGTAGGTGGGCATGATCGCCTCGGGTGTCCGCAGCGTCAGCGGGTCCTCGCCCGGATAGGCGGCCTTGCGCATGGCGGTGCGCGTCGCCCCGGGATTGAGGCTGTTGACCCGCAGCGTGCCCAGGTGCTCGACCTCGTCGGCCAGCACCTGGACGAAGCCCTCGGTGGCGAACTTGGAGACCGAGTAGGCTCCCCAGTAGGCGCGGCCGCGGCGCCCCACGCCCGACGAGGTGAACACCACCGAGGCGTCCGGCGAACTCTTGAGCAGCGGCAGCAGCGCCTGGGTCATCCAGATCGGCCCGTTGATGTTGACCTGCATCACCTGCTCCCAGAGCTCGGGATTGTACTGCTCGAAGGGGGTGATGCGGCCGAGCATGCCGGCGTTGTGCAGGATGCCGTCGAGGCGGCCGAACTCCTTGTCCAGGGTCTCGGCCATGTCGTGATAGTCCTTGAGCACGGCCCCCTCGAAATTGAGCGGGAAGATCGCCGGCTGGGGACCGCCGGCGGCCTCGATCTCGTCGTAGACCTTCTCCAGCTTGGCGATGGTGCGCCCGAGCAGGATCACGGTGGCGCCGTGGCCGGCAAAGGCCAGCGCCGCCTCCCGGCCGATGCCGTCGCCGGCACCGGTGACCAGGATGATGCGGCCGTCGAGCAGGTCGGGCGCGGGCTGATAGTCGATCTTGCAGGTCATCTCGGTTCCTCAGTTGCCCGTCTGGCGCAGGAAGTCGTCGGCCAGTCCGGCGGCGCTGCTGTCGGGGTGCTCCTCGCGCACCCGCTCGAGCAGGGCCCGGCTCTCTTCCGGCCGCCCGCGGCGCGCCTCGAGCAGGCCCAGCTTGTAGAGGGCGTCCGGCACCTTGCTGCTCTCCGGGAAGTCCTCGAGGACCCGCCGGAAGGCCGCCTCGGCTTCCTCGAGGTTGGACTCGGCGGAGTGCAGCTCGCCCAGCCAGTAGTAGGCGTTGGCGGTCAGCCGCGCGTCGGGGTACTGGCGGACGAAGGCCTCGAAGGCGCTGATCGCCTCGCCGAACTCCCGGGCCTGGACGTGGCCGAAGGCGGCCTGATAGGCCTGCTGGGTGCCGGCCTCGTCGCCGCTCGGCGAGGGCGTCTCGGCCACCTCGCGGGCGCTCTGCTCGTCCACGGGCGGGGCGGCCTGGTCGACGCCGCTGCCCGCCGCCATCAGCCGGTCCTCGATGTCGAGGTACTGCTGGCGGGTCTGGCGACGCAGCTGCTCGAGCTGGTGGCGCAGCTCCTCCACCTGGCCACGCAGCTGGCGGATCTCCTCCTGGTGCTGCTGCACCTGGTTGAAGATCACCAGGCTGCCGCCGGCCTCCTCGCGGGTCGCCGTCTGGCTGTAGAAGCCCCCTCCCCGCTGGTTCTCGGTGAGGTCCTCGATCACCGGCTGCTGTGCCGCAACGGTCAGCGGGAGCACCAGGGCTCCCGCGCCGCACAGTCTCTTCAGACCGTGTCTCATGACTATCTCCCTCGTCGTGTGGGCCTGGCTCAGTAGGCGAAGACCACCCGACGGTTCTGGGCGTAGGCCTGCTCGTTCGCGCCGCGCGCGGCGGGCCGCTCCTCGCCGTAGCTCACCACCTCGACCTGGGAGGGGGAGACGCCCTGCACGTTGAGGTAGCGCTCGACGGAGCCGGCACGACGCTCGCCCAGTGCCAGGTTGTACTCGCGAGTACCGCGCTCGTCGGTGTGGCCCTGAAGGATCACCGTGGCGTCGGGGTTGGCGCGCAGGAAACGGGCGTGGGCGGTCAGCACCGGTTCGAACTCGCTGCGGATGGCGTCGCTGTCGTATTCGAAATAGATGGTGCGGGTCGCCGGGATGCGGCCGTCGGCGTCGGTCATCTGGCCGGCACGGTCGCCGCTGACGCCGCGACCATCGGTGGTGCCGGTGGAGACGCCGCCGCGGTCGCTGCCGGCGAGGCCGCCGTCCATGTCGCCGTCCTGGCTGCCACCCGTGCTGGAACAACCGGCCACGACGGCCAGGGAAAGTGCGATGGCCAGGGTTCTGGCGTGGGACTTGAGCTGCATCGTGAAACTCCTTTTGGGGACATCAGTTCAGGAACGGGGACCACGCGGGTTCGCGGACATCACCCTGTGCCGCCGGCAGCCGGAAGGAGGCGCGCCCGTCGGCGGACACGCCACCCAGCACGCCGTTGCCTCCCTGCTGGGTGGCGAAGATTACCATGGTGCCGTTGGGCGCGACACTGGGCGATTCGTCCTGACGCGAGTCGGTCAGGGCCACCAGGCGGCCGCTCTCCAGGTCCTGGCGCGCGACCTGGTAGCCGTTGCTGCCGCGGTGGATCAGGAAGATCGACTCGCCGTCCGGCGCGAAGCGGGCCCGGGCGTTGTAGTTGCCGGTGAAGGTGATGCGCTCGGCCTGGCCACTGCCGAGCTCGAGGCGATAGATCTGGGGCCCGCCGCTGCGGTCGGAGGTGAACACCAGGCTCTGGCCATCCGGCGACCAGGCGGGCTCGGTCTCGATGCTGGAGCCCGTGGTGATCCGCTCGAGGTTGCGCGAACCGATGTCCATCACGTAGATGTCCGGCTGGCCGTCCTTGGAGAGCGACATCGCCAGGCGCCGGCCGTCCGGCGACCAGGTCGGGGCGCTGTTGAGCCCCTCGAAGGAGGTGGCCCGCACGCGGCGACCGGAGGCGATCTCCTGGAGGTAGATGGCCGGGCGTCCGGTCTCGAAGGAGACGTAGGCCAGCTTGCTGCCGTCGGGCGACCAGGCGGGCGACATGATCGGCTCGTCGGAGGCCAGGACCTGCTGGCTGTTGCGCCCATCGGCGTCGGCCACGTGCAGCGCATACTGGGTGTTATCGCCCAGGCCCGTGGAAGTCACGTAGGCGATGCGGGTCGAGAAGGCCCCGCGGATATCGGTGATCTCCTCGAAGATCTGGTCGCTGATGTAGTGGGCGGCATCGCGAAGCGCCTGGCGCCCGGCGGTCACGCTCTCGCCGAGCATTCGGCTGCCGCCGCTGACGTCCAGCAGCTCGTAGTCGATCCGGTAGTTCTCGCCCTCGCGGCTGACCCGGCCCACCACCAGGTAGCGGACATCCAGGGCGCGCCACTCGCCATAGCGAACTTCCTCGCTCGAGGCGGGACGCGCGAACATGGC